>JAOPXW010000304.1 GCA_025964935.1 Friedmanniella sp.
TGACCGCCGGACGCATCGTCGTCGGCGTCGACGGGTCCCCCGCCTCGGTCGACGCCCTGCGCTGGGCCGGCCGCCAGGCGGGGCTCACCGGCAGCAGCCTGGAGGCGGTGGCCAGCTGGCAGTACCCCGTCCAGTACGGCAACGACTTCTACGGCCAGACCGTGGACTGGGCCGGCCTGGCCGAGGACTGGCTGGCCAAGGCGGTGACCGAGGCCGACCTCGACCCCGGCGTCGCGTGCACCCGGATCGTCCGGCAGGGCCATCCCGCCGAGGTCCTGCTCGCCGCGGCTGAGGACGCCGACCTGCTCGTGATGGGGTCGCGCGGCCACGGCGGCTTCGCCGGTCTGCTGCTGGGCTCGGTGAGCGCCCACGTCAGCGCCCACGCGACCTGCCCGGTGCTGGTCGTACGCCACCGCGAGCCCCGAACCGCCCCCTCAGCCCAGGAGCGTGCATGACCACCGAGACCGTCACCCCGACCCTGGACGCCACCGAGCTGGAGCTGATCGACGCCTACTGGCGGGCCGCCAACTACCTCTCGGTCGGTCAGATCTACCTGATGGACAACCCGCTGCTGCGGGAGCCGTTGCGGCCCGAGCACGTCAAGCCGCGGCTGCTGGGCCACTGGGGCACCACCCCGGGCCTGAACCTGCTCTACGCCCACCTCAACCGGGCCATCCGCCAGCGGGACCTGAACGCCCTGTTCGTCACCGGACCCGGCCACGGCGGTCCCGGCCTGGTGGCCAACGCCTACCTGGAGGGCACCTACAGCGAGGTCTACGCCCCGATCACCCGGGACGAGGACGGACTCCGGGCGCTGTTCCGGCAGTTCTCCTTCCCCGGCGGCATCCCCAGCCACGTCGCCCCCGAGACCCCCGGCTCGATCCACGAGGGCGGCGAGCTCGGCTACGCCCTCGTGCACGCGTACGGGGCGGTCTTCGACAACCCCGACCTGCTCGCGCTCTGCGTGGTCGGTGACGGTGAGGCCGAGACCGGGCCGCTGGCCGCCAGCTGGCACTCCAACAAGTTCCTCAACCCGGTCACCGACGGGGCCGTGCTGCCGGTCCTGCACCTCAACGGCTACAAGATCGCCAACCCCACCGTGCTGGCCCGGATCCCCGAGTCCGAGCTGGCCGACCTGATGCGCGGCTACGGCTACGAGCCGCACTTCGTCACCGGCTCCGACCCGGCCGAGGTGCACCAGGCCCTGGCCGCCACCCTGGACACCGCCCTGGACGCCATCGCCGGCTTCCAGGACGAGGCCCGCG
This sequence comes from Friedmanniella sp., assembly GCA_025964935.1. Taxonomy (GTDB): domain Bacteria; phylum Actinomycetota; class Actinomycetes; order Propionibacteriales; family Propionibacteriaceae; genus Microlunatus. The sequence continues at coordinate 1,266 of JAOPXW010000304.1, forward strand.
GCCGGGCGGCGGACCCCGCCACCGCCGGCCGGCCCGGCCCCCGCCCGGCCTGGCCGATGATCGTGCTGCGCACCCCGAAGGGGTGGACCGGGCCCAAGATCGTCGACGGCCTGCCCGTCGAGGGCACCTTCCGGTCCCATCAGGTCCCGCTGGCCGCCACCCGCACCGACCCCGGCCACCGGGCGCTGCTGGAGGACTGGCTGCGCAGCTACCGACCGGAGGAGCTCTTCGACACCACCGGCCGACTGCGGCCCGACCTGGCCGCGCTGGCACCCGAGGGCGACCGACGGATGAGCGCCAACCCGCACGCCAACGGCGGGCGGCTGCTCCGCGACCTGAAGATGCCGGACTTCCGGGCGTACGCGGTGGAGGTCCCGCACCCGGGCACCGAGCTGAGCGAAGCCACCAAGGTGATGGGCGCGATGCTGCGCGACGTCATCGTGGCCAACCCCGACCAGTTCCGGATCATGGGCCCCGACGAGACGGCCTCCAACCGGCTGCAGCGGGTGTTCGAGACGACCGACCGGGCCTGGGACGCCGAGATCGTCCCGGGCGACGAGCACCTGGCCGCCGACGGACGGGTGATGGAGGTGCTGTCGGAGCACCTGTGCCAGGGCTGGCTGGAGGGTTACCTGCTGACCGGACGGCACGGGCTGTTCAACTGCTACGAGGCCTTCATCCACATCATCGACTCGATGTTCAACCAGCACGCCAAGTGGCTGAAGACGACCCGGCACATCCCGTGGCGGGCCCCGATCGCGTCGCTGAACTACCTGCTGTCCTCCCACGTCTGGCGCCAGGACCACAACGGGCTCTCGCACCAGGACCCCGGCTTCATCGACCACGTGGTCAACAAGAAGTCCGAGGTCGTCCGGGTCTATCTGCCGCCGGACACCAACACCCTGCTGTCGGTGACCGACCACTGCCTGCGGAGTCGGCATTACGTCAACGTGATCGTGGCCGGGAAGCAGCCGACCCTGACCTACCTGACCATGGAGGAGGCGGTGGCGCACTGCACCCGCGGGCTCGGCATCTGGCCCTGGGCCAGCAACGACGCCGGCGAGCCGGACGTGGTGCTCGCCTGCGCCGGCGACGTGCCCACCCTGGAGACTCTGGCGGCCGCGGACCTGCTGCGCCGGCACCTGCCCGAGCTCCAGGTGCGGGTCATCAACGTGGTGGACCTGATGCGGCTGGAGCCCGACACCGAGCACCCGCACGGGATGTCGGACAAGGAGTTCGACGCGTTGTTCACCCCGGACCGGCCGGTCATCTTCGCCTACCACGGCTATCCGTCGCTGATCCACCGGCTGACCTACCGGCGTCACAACCACGCCAACCTGCACGTGCGCGGTTACAAGGAGGAGGGGACCACCACCACCCCCTTCGACATGGTCATGATGAACGACCTCGACCGGTTCACCCTGGTGATGGACGTCATCGACCGGGTCCCGTCCCTGGGCAGCCGGGCGGCCACGCTGCGGCAGCAGATGGCGGACGCCCGGCTCGCGGCCCGGGCCCACACCCGGGAATACGGCGAGGACGACCCCGCCATCACCGACTGGACCTGGCCGACCACGCCGACCGACGTGGCGCCCGGGCGCGGATGACCCGGGGACGGCATACGTCCGCCCGGCACCGGACCGGCGGGTGAGCGGGGGTGTCCGCCCCGTCCGCTAGCCCGCCGAGCCGGACCGCCCACCGCGCCCCCGAGGCCGGGGCCGAGCCCAGCGCGGTCGTCCGTGCGGCCCAGAGCACCGTGGCCGCGGCGCTGCAGGAGCTCGGGGTCCCGGCCGACCGGGGTCTCAGCGCCGCCGAGGTCGTACGACGTCAGGCCCGCTTCGGTCCGAACGCGGTCGCGGTGCACCGGGCCCGTCCGCTGGCGGTGCTGTGGCACCAGCTGCGGTCGCCCCTGCTGGGTCTGCTGCTGCTCGCGGCGGCGGTGTCCTTCGGCGTCGGCCAGCGCAGCGACGCGGTGATCATCGGCAGCATCGTGGCGGTCTCGGTCGGCCTCGGCTTCGTCAACGAGTACCGGGCCGAGCGCGCTGCGGAGGCCCTGCACTCCCAGATCCACCACCAGACCGTCGTCCGCCGCGACGGCACGCTGACCTCGGTCGACGTCACCGCCCTGGTGCCGGGTGACCTGGTCGAGCTCCGGCTGGGCGACGTGGTCCCGGCCGACCTGCGGCTGACCGAGCTGACCGGGCTCACCTGCGACGAGTCGGTGCTGACCGGGGAGTCGCTGCCGGTCGACAAGGGCCTGGACCCCGTACGCCCGGGTACCCCGCTGGCCGACCTGGACTGCTGCGCGCTGATGGGCACCGTGGTGCACAGCGGCACCGCCAGCGCGGTGGTGGTCGCGGTCGGGCCCGCGACCGAGTTCGGGCGGATCGCCGCCGGACTGGACACCCAGCAGCTCGACACCGCGTTCCAGGTGGGCCTGCGCAAGTTCTCCATGCTGCTGGTCTACGTGGCGGGGGCCCTCACCGCCTCCATCTTCCTCATCAACGTGGCCCTGCAGCGGCCGCTCCTGGACGCCCTCCTGTTCTCGCTGGCGATCGCGGTGGGCATCACCCCCCAGCTGCTGCCGGCGGTCGTGTCGACCAGCCTGGCCGCGGGGTCGCGGCGGATGAGCCGGCGGCAGGTGCTGGTCAAGCGGCTGGTCTGCATCGAGGACCTCGGCAACGTCGATGTTCTGTTCACCGACAAGACCGGCACCCTCACGCAGGGTCGAATCGACTACATGCGCGCGATCCCG
>JAOPXW010000313.1 GCA_025964935.1 Friedmanniella sp.
CTCTGGGTGATGAGGCCACCGAGCGGCACGCTGGAGGAGTAGCGATGACCTGGGGGTCGTCCGGGGAGAGGAGCTTCACCATGATGTTCGGGATGGGCGCCGCGATGCTCGCGTTCTGGGTTTTCACCGGGGTGATCGTCCTCGGTCTCCTCCTGCTGGGCGCCTTCATCCTGCAGCGCCGGCACTGAGCCCGGGCCGAACCCGAGCCGAGCCCCGTCGGGGCTGTCCGACCACTTCGGCCCCTCAACCGAGCGAGGTCTCCGCTGACCACCGAGGCGGGTAGCAGGGTCGCAAATAAACGTGGCGCCCGCTCCCCGCCCGGGGCTAGCGTGTCGCCAGGGAGGGCGGATGCGGGCCTCGGAGTACGCGTCGATCGTGGCGGCGGTGCTGCCTGCCGACCCGCGGCTGGCCGATTTCGTGACCGCCGCCCGCGACCTGGACCAGGCCGTCGAGGCCAACCTCGCCACCCTGCCGACCGCGATCGAGGTCTACCACCAGCGCCTCGAGGGTCTGAAGAACGACCTGCTCGACGCCGCGCTCTCCGTCGTCCCGATCGCCGAGCTCCGGGACGAGGCCCGGCGCGCCGGCCTGGCCGACGCCTACCAGCTGCACGCCGACGCCCAGCTCGGCCCGTTGTACGTCGCGGTCACCAGCCCCGCGGTGCAGCTGGCCGACCCGGCCAGCGGCACGCTGATCGCCCTGGGCCCCATGCCGCCCGACGCCTTCCAGGCCCGGCTCGAGGCGGGCCCGGTGCTCGGCAACGGCGCGCTGCGGGTGCAGAACCACGCCGTGGCGGGTCTGATCAACGCCCGGATCGGCCCGGTCGAGGTGGCGGCGCTGGCCAGCCTGGCCCGCACCCCGGCCGGCGGTCCGTCGTTCCTCGCCGTCTTCGCCGCGGGCTTCACCCCGGGCCTGCAGCTCGGCTTCGGGTTCCAGATCGGCCGGATCGGCGGGGTCGTGGGCGTCGAGCGGGCCATCGACCGCGAGGCCATGGCCCGCAAGCTGCGCGACGGCACTCTGGCCGGGGTGCTCTTCCCGCTCGACCTCGGGTCCGGGGCCCTGGCCGCGCTGACCGCGATCGACCAGCTGGTCCCGCCCCGGTCCGGCAGCGCGGTGGTGGGCCCGACCTTCCGGCTGTCCTGGCTGGAGGTCGCGGGGGCCGGGTTCGCCTCGGTGGACCTCGCCGTCCTGATCCAGGTGCCGGGCCCGGTCATCGCGCTGGTCGGCTCCGTCCGGGCCGGCATCCCCGGTCTGACCGCGCTGCTCCGGCTGCGCGCCGACATCCTGGGGGTGATCGACTTCCCCGCCCGGACCGCCACCGTCGACGCCTCACTCGTGGACAGCGGCGCCCTCGGCATCTTCACGATCTACGGCGACCTCGCCTTCGCCCAGAGCTGGGGGGAGAGCCCGTACACGGTGCTGTCGATCGGCGGCTTCTATCCGGGGTGGTCGCCCGAGCCGGCCCGGATCCGGCCGCTGAACCGGCTCGGCATGTCCCTCGACCTGCCGCTGCCCGGCATCCGGATCCGCGCCGAGGGCTACCTCGCCGCCACCTCCAACACCCTGCAGCTGGGCGGGCGCCTGGAGGCGGGCATCGACGCCGGGATCGCGTCCATCTCGGGCTACATCGGGCTGGACGCGCTGATCCAGTTCACCCCCTTCCACTTCACCGCCGAGGTGGCCGCGGGCCTGGACGTGAAGTTCCTCGGGATGACCTTCGCCGGGATCCGCCTGGAGGGCAAGATCGACGGACCGGGGCCGGTCACCCTGCACGGCAAGGTGACTGTCGAGACCTTCCTGAAGGACCTCGAGTGGGAGGACACCTTCGTCTTCGGCCGCCCTGACAGCCCCCCGGCGGTCCCCCGCCGCCGGGCCGTCGACGTGCTCGTCGCCGCCGAGTTCGCCCCCACCAACGTCCGGGCCCTGGGCGGGCAGGACCCGTCCGTCGTCCTCACCACCCCCGACCGGCAGGGTGACTTCGCCGTCCTGGCGCCGCTCTCGGGTCTGGTCTGGAGCCAGCACCGGGTCCCCCTGGGCCTCGCGGTCGACCGGATCGACGGGACCCCCCTCGGCGATGTCCAGACGGTCACCGCGACGGCCCCGGCCCAGACCGGCGTCGGCCGGGACCGTTTCGCACCGGGATCGTTCCTGACCCTGACCAAGGCGCAGTCCCTGGCCACCCCCACGTACGACCTGCTCACCTCCGGCGTCGAGGTGGGCGGCGGCGCACCCACCCGGGCCGGCCGTCAGCCGGGAACCTCCGACCCCGAGATCATGCGCAAGGTCCGGGGGGAGTCCCGGCTCACCCGGCTCAGCACCAGCCTGCTCACCGTCGACCTGCCGGCCGGGGTGCTGGCCCTGGTCGGGGCCCGAGACGAGCACGCCACCGCGGCCGACACCGCGGCCCGGGTCACCATCACCGCCCCCACCTGGCTGAGCACCGCCGACGGCGCGGTCCACGAGTCGTGCACGGCCGCCGTCCGCACCTCGGTGCTGGCCGGCGGCGCGGCCCTCTGTGCCCCCGATGCCGCCCGCCCCGTCACCCTGCAGGGGCTGTGATGGAGGAGATCTTCTACGCCTGGAAGCGACCCCTGTTGGCCGACCTGGCCACGCCGGCGTACGCGGCCGGGCGCCTCAAGGGCGGCCTCACGGTGACCCTCGCCGACGGCGCGGGGCCCCGCAACGGGACGGCGGACTTCCTGTTCGCGGGCCCGCAGGACGTACGGCAGCTGGTCGCCGGGGTCGTGGTGGGGCGGCAGCCCGCCCCCGGCAACCGGGACGCGGAGATCACCCGGGTGGCCCACGTCGAGCTGCGGGACGACGGCCTGCCTTGGCGCTACAGCCCCTTCCCGAACGGGCCGGCCCTGCGGCCCTGGCTGGTCCTGGTCGTCGGCGTCACCGGGCAGGAGGTGTTCTGGGACCGGGGCCGGGTCCGGCTGCTGGCCGGCGCACTCGGGCAGCACGACCTGTCCCGGTCGCACCGCTGGGCCCACGTCCACGACATCGCGGGCCGACCGCTGTCGCGCATCCTGAGCCCCCGCGCGCTGGCGGCCGACACCGACTACACCGCGGTCCTGGTGCCGGCCGTCGTCCCGGGCGAGGGCGACCAGCCCCCGCGACCGGCCTGGACCGCCGCCACCCCCGAGGTGACGCTGCCCTGTTTCGACCAGTGGACCTTCCGGACCCGGGACGACCCGGACGACTTCGCCTCGATCGCCCAGCGGCTGAACCCGCTGACCAGCGCCGAGGAGCAGGCTCTCAAGGCCGCCGGGTTCGGGCGGGCGGCGGTCACCGTACGGGGTCGCCCCGACCCGGTCCTGCACCTGGCCGGGGCGCTGGCCGCGGTGGACAACCCGCCCGTCGAGCCCCTGCCCGACGACATCGCGGCCGAGGTCGAGATCCTGGCTGCCCTGAGCGAGAGCGCCGGGCGCTGGGTGCTGGGGCTGCCCCGCTACGACGAGCCGTGGGTCGCCCCCGGCACCCCGGTGCCGGCGGACGGCTGGCGGCACCAGCTCCGGGTCGACCCCCGTCACCGCGGCAGCGCCGGCCTGGGGGCCTGGGCGGCCATCGCCTGGCAGGACCGGATCGCGGCGGCCGCCGCGCAGCAG
>JAOPXW010000320.1 GCA_025964935.1 Friedmanniella sp.
GGGATCGGGGTCAAGGTCCAGTCGATCGTGCCGGACGCCGAGAAGGCGCCCGCACTGGCGACCGTGGCCGGCTTCGGCGCGCTCTTCGCCGTGATCGGGAACGTCCTGTTCGGCCGGCTCTCCGACCGGACCACCTCGCGCTGGGGACGTCGCCGGCCCTGGATCGTGGCCGGCACCATCGTCATGACCATCGCCTTCCTGGTGATGGCCACCGGCACCAGCGTGCCGGTCGTCACCGCGGGCTGGTGCCTGGCGCAGCTGGGCGCGAACGCCACCCTGGCTCCCTTCATCGCGACCATCTCCGACCAGGTGCCGAAGTTCCAGCGCGGCAGCGTCTCCGCCCTGCTGGGTATCGCGCAGAACGTCGGGATCCTGGGCGGGGCCTACCTCGCCCAGCTGTTCGCGAAGCAGCTGGTGATCCTGTTCGTCGGGCCCTCGATCCTGGCCATCGGCGCGATGATCCTGTTCGCCTTCATCCTTCCCGACCAGCGGCTGAGGGTGAAGCCGCCGGCCATGACCGCCGCGGAATGGATCAGCACCCTCTGGCTGAACCCGGTCAAGCACAGCGACTTCGCGCTGGCCTGGTGGTCGCGCTTCCTGATCACGCTGGCCACCTTCATGTTCACCACCTTCCGGCTGTTCTACCTGCAGGACAGGCTGGGCCTGCCCGAGGACAAGGCGCCCGCCGCGGTGTCCCTGGGCGTGCTGATCTACACCATCGCCCTCGTCGTCACGGGATGGGTCGCCGGCAAGATCTCCGACAGGACCGGCAAGCGCAAGTTCCTCGTCGCCGGGTCGACCCTGCTGTTCGGCGTCGGGATCGTCATGCTGGCCCACGTCTCGACCCTGACCGGGTTCTACGTGGTGGAGGCCGTGCTCGGTGTGGCGTACGGGATCTACGTCGGGGTCGACCTCGCCCTGGTCATCGACGTGCTGCCCAACCCCGACGACTCCGGCAAGGACCTCGGTGTGTTCAACATGGCCAACGCCCTGCCGCAGACCGTCGCCCCCCTGATCGGCGCCGCTCTGCTCGGGATCGTCAGCGCCACCAACCAGAACTACGACGTGATGCTCTACGCAGCCGGAGCGGCGGCCCTGATCGGGGCCGTCATCGTGCTCCCGATCAAGAAGGTCCGATGAGCACCACGGTGGACCGGGCCGCCGCTCCCGACACCGGCGCCGGCCTGGACGTCGAGACCCTGCTGACCGAGCTGACCCTGGCCGAGAAGGCGTCGCTGACCAGCGGCTCCGGTTTCTGGTACACGACCCCCGTCGCCCGGCTCCAGATCCCGAAGATCATGGTGTCCGACGGGCCGCACGGGCTCCGGGCCCAGCCCGGGGACGCCGACCACCTGGGGCTCAGCGGGTCGCTGCCGGCGACCTGCTTCCCGACGGCCTCGGCGGTCGCCTCCGCCTGGGACCCGGAGCTGCTGGGTCGCATCGGCCGGGCGCTGGCCCAGGAGGCCCGGGCGTGCAACCTGTCGGTCATCCTCGGCCCGGGGATCAACATCAAGCGCTCGCCGCTGTGCGGGCGCAACTTCGAGTACTTCTCCGAGGACCCGTTCCTCACCGGGGAGCTGGCCGTCGGTCTGGTGGACGGCATCCAGTCCCGTGGCGTCGGGACCTCGCTGAAGCACTACGCGGCCAACAACCAGGAGTCCGACCGGCTCCGGGTCGACGCCCAGGTGGACGAGCGCAGCCTGCGCGAGATCTACCTGCCGGCGTTCGAGCGGGTCGTCACCGCCTCGCAGCCGTGGACGGTGATGTGCGCGTACAACAAGGTCAACGGCCTGTCGGCCTCGGAGAACCTGTGGCTGCTGACCACGGTCCTGCGGGAGGAGATGGGGTTCGCCGGACTCGTCGTCTCCGACTGGGGCGCGGTCTACCACCGGGTCCCGGCGCTGCTGGCCGGGCTCGACCTGGAGATGCCGCCGGCCCTGCCGGCCAGTCCCGACGCAGTCGTGGCGGCCGTCGAGTCCGGTGAGGTCCCGATCCAGGAGCTCGACGCCCGCGTCCGCACGGTGCTCGAGCTGGTCTCCCGGGGCATGCACGTGCTCGAGCTGGACGAGTCGTTCGACCCCGACGCCCACCACGCGCTGGCCCGGGAGGCCGCCGCCGCCTCGGTGGTGCTGCTGAAGAACGAGGGTCTGCTGCCGCTCAGGGCCGGCGCCTCGCTCGCCGTGATCGGCGAGCTGGCCCGGACCCCCCGGTTCCAGGGCGCCGGGTCGTCCCAGGTCAACCCGACCCGGGTCGACGTGATGCTCGACGAGCTCCGGGCCGCGTACTCCGACGTCGAGTTCGCGGCGGGCTACGGGCTCGACGGCACCACCGACGACGAGTCGCTCCGCGCCGAGGCCGAGCAGGTCGCGGCTCGGGCCGGCACGGTCGTGGTGGTGCTCGGGTTGCCCGCGGCGGACGAGTCGGAGGGGTTCGACCGGACCCACCTGGACCTGCCCGCCAACCAGCTGGAGCTGCTCCGGTCCGTGGCCGCGACCGGGGCCCAGGTGGTCGTCGTGCTGTGCAACGGCTCCACCGTCGTGCTGGGGGACGTGGTCCCGCACGCCGGCGCGGTCGTCGAGGCGTGGCTCGGTGGCCAGGCCGCCGGTGGCGCGGTCGTCGACGTGCTGACCGGGGTGGTCAACCCGTCCGGCAAGCTCGCCGAGACGGTCCCGCACCGTCTGGAGGACAACTCGTCCTACCTGAACTTCCCCGGGGACTCCCAGGTGGTCCGGTACGGCGAGGGGCTGTTCGTCGGCTACCGGGGCTACGACCGGTCCCACACCGACGTCGCCTACCCGTTCGGGTTCGGGCTCTCCTACACCAGCTTCGCGCTGGGGGACCTGAGCGTCGCGACCTCCGGGTCCGCCGCCGACGGCACGCTCGCCGCCGTCGTCAGCCTGAGCGTCACCAACACCGGCCCGGTGGAGGGTGCGGAGGTGGTGCAGGTCTACGTCGAGGACCCCGAGTCCAGCGTGGCCCGTCCGGTTCGTGAGCTCAAGGGCTTCGCGAAAGTCCGGCTGGCCGCCGGGGAGACCCGTACGGTGTCGATCGACCTCGACCAGCGGGCGTTCTCGTTCTGGTCGGTGGCCAACCGCCGCTGGGCGGTCGAGGCCGGCGAGTTCGTGGTGGCGGTCGGGACGAGCTCGCGGGACCTGCCGCTCCGCCAGACGCTTCCGGTGGAGGCGCCGAGCCTGGCCCGGCCCCTCACCCGCGACTCCACCCTGCACGAGTGGATGGCCGACCCGCACGGTCGGGAGCTGGTCTCCCGGGAGGTCGCGGCCGGTCAGCCGGGCAGCGTCCTGGAGCCCGACCTCCTCAGCGTGATCGGCACCATGCCGATGAGTACGCTGGCCAACTTCGGTGGCATGAGCCTCGACCAGGCCGCTCTCGACCGGGTCGCCCACGAGTGGCAGCTAGCAGCCCAGAACCCTTCCAACCAGACAGGAACCGCATCATGAGCATCTGTGTCGCCGTGACCGACAACAAGGAGGGCCAGGCCGCTCTCGAGGCGGCCGCCTCGGAGGCGCTCCAGCTGAACGCCCGGCTGGTGGCGGTCAACCTCACCGGGTCCGACCTGGACACCTCCGCCCTCACCCCCGCCCTGACCTTCGACGTCGTCGTCCCGGACGCCCGCTCCGGGCAGGACGAGGTCGAGCAGGTGCTGCAGGTCATCCAGGACCACGCCGACGTCACCCGTCTGGTGGTGGGGGTGCGCCGCCGCTCCCCGGTCGGCAAGGTCGTCCTCGGCAGCATCGCCCAGCGCCTCATCCTCGAGGCGACGGTGCCGGTGCTGTCGGTCAAGACCACCGACGCCTGAGTCGTGGTCACGCCCGCAGAGGGGGCCGTCGCCGGCCCTCTCTGCGGGCTCTCGCGTGGGTGGCCGGGGCGCTCGGGTCGATAGGCTGGGGCCATGAGCACCGGCCCGACCGCGACCACCCCGTCCGCCGACACCGCCACCCTGGCCGAGCGGATCACCGACCTCGCCGTGGTGCACGGTGAGGTGACCCTGTCCTCGGGCCGGACGGCGGACTACTACGTCGACCTGCGCAGGGTCACCCTGGACGGGGCCACCGCTCCGGTGATCGGTCGCGTGATGCGGACGCTGGTGGCCGACTGGGACTTCGACGCGGTCGGCGGGCTGACGCTGGGTGCGGACCCGGTGGCCGCGGCCATGCTGCACGCGGCGGCGGCCGACGGCGTACGGCTGGACGCCTTCGTGGTCCGCAAGGAGGGCAAGGCGCACGGGCTGCAGCGGCGGATCGAGGGACCCTCGGTGGAGGGGCGTCGGGTCCTGGCCGTGGAGGACACCAGTACCACCGGCGGGTCGGTGCTGACCGCGGTCGAGGCGCTGCGCGAGGCCGGGGCCGAGGTGGTCGGCGTGGCGGTGATCGTGGACCGGGGGACCGGGGCCAAGGAGCGCGTCGAGGAGGCCGGCGTGCCCTACCGTTTCGCCCTGTCCACCGCGGATCTCGGCCTGGCCTGAGCGCAGGCGGCGTCCGGGCGGACCCGGCACGCACTAGCCTGAGGGAGCCGTCCCGGTCCTGACCGATCCGAAGGAGAGCCCCATGGGTTCCGCCGTCATCCTCATCATCATCCTGCTGGTGGTCGTCATCATCGTGGCCCTGGTCGCGGTGGGCTCCTACAACGGCTTCGTGAAGTCGCGGAACATGATCCAGGAGTCGTGGCGTCAGATCGACGTCGAGCTGAACCGGCGCTACGAGCTGCTGCCCAACCTGGTCGAGACCGTTCGCGCGTACGCCGCCCACGAGCGCAACACCCTCGAGGACATCACCCGGCTGCGCAGCCAGGCCCAGCAGATCTCGGCCGCCGACGGAGCGCTCCCCAGCCAGCAGCGCTCCGACGTGGAGGAGGCCCTGTCCGGGGCCGTCCGCAGCCTGCTGGTCAGCGTCGAGGCCTACCCCGACCTGAAGAGCAACGAGAACTTCCTCGAGCTGCAGCGGCAGCTGGCCGAGACCGAGGACCGGATCGCGGCCGGCCGGCGCTACTACAACGCCAACGTCCGGGTCTACAACACCAAGGTGGAGTCGGTGCCCTCCAACCTGGTCGCCAACGCGTTCCACTTCGAGAAGGCCACCTACTTCGAGGTCAACGACCCGGCCGTACGTCAGGCCCCGAACGTGAGCTTCGGCGAGATCGCCTACCGGGGGGACACCGCCCAGGAGCCGCAGCCCCAGATCGCGCCTCCGTCGGCCACCCCGCCGCCCTTCCGGGGCCTGGACGAGCTGCCGGACCCGCAGCAGCAGGACCGGACGCCGCCCGCGGGCCACCAGCCGCCGCAGTACCAGCAGCCGCCCATCGGGCAGGGCTACCAGCCGCCGGAGTCGGCGCCGCCGAGCGGTCCCCGGGGCTCTTGAGGCTCAGGCCAGCCGGGCCCGCCGCCGGGCCAGCAGGAACTCGATCACCATCGGGATGACCGAGACGAAGACGATCAGCAGCAGCACGGCGTCGATGTTGTTCTTGATGAAGCTGACGTTGCCGAGGAAGTAGCCGAGGGCGGTCACCCCGCAGGCCCAGAGGATGCCGCCGACGGCGGTGTAGCCGATGAAGCGGCGGAAGTCCATCCGGCTGACCCCGGCGACCAGGGTGACGAAGGTGCGGACGATCGGGACGAAGCGGGCCATGATCAGCGCCCGGTTGCCGTAGCGGTCGAAGAACTCACGGGTCTTGGTGACGTAGCTCGGGTTGAAGACCCGACCCATCAGACCGGTGCGCGGGCGGAAGAGCGGGGGGCCGATCTTGCGGCCGATGAAATAGCCGCAGGCGTTGCCCAGCACCGCGGCGATCGTGAGCACCGCGCAGACGAAGACCATGTGGTGGTCGATGGCCCCGATGGCGGTGAAGAGCCCCACGGTGAACAGCAGCGAGTCACCGGGCAGGATGGCGAACAGCCCGCACTCGGCGAACACGACGAAGGCGACCCCCCACAGCGCGTACGGTCCGAAGGCCCGAATCAGGTACTCCGGGTCCATCCACGACGGCAGCAGCATCGGCGTCAGGGTGAGGGCGTCGAGGAGTGGAGTCACGGGACGACACGCTACCGGCGAACCCTATGAGTTGGCTGAGCCCGCGCCAGGTCGGAGCCCGCCCGCACGCCGGGACGGTACGGTCCGCGGGTGAACATCCGGACCGAGGACGAGATGGCCGGGGCGGCGGAGCACGGGGTGGGACCGCACGCCCAGCCGTGGCCGAACGACCCCCGACTCGACCCGGAGCTGCTGGCGCAGGGTGACCGGCGCAACGTCGAGGACCGCTTCCGCTACTGGCGGCTGGCCGCGATCGTGGCCGAGCTCGACCGCTCCCGGCACCCGCTGCGGGTGGCCATCCAGAACTGGGAGCACGACTTCAACATCGGCTCGATGGTGCGGACGGCCAACGCCTTCAACGTCGCCGGGGTGCACATCGTCGGCCGCCGTCGCTGGAACCGGCGCGGGGCCATGGTCACCGACCGCTACCTGCACGTGCACCACCACCCCGACGAGGCGGACTTCCTCGGCTGGCTGGCCGAGCACGACTACCGAGCGGTCGGAGTGGACAACCTGCCCGGGTCGGTGCCGCTGGAGCGCACCGAGCTGCCCGAGCGGGTCTGCCTGGTCTTCGGATCGGAGGGTCCTGGCCTGACCCCCGAGCTGGTCGCCGGCTGTGACCGCCTGGTCGCCATCACCCAGTACGGGTCCACCCGCTCGATCAACGCCGGGGCGGCGGCGGCCATCGCGATGTACCACTGGGCGCGGCGCTGGGCCGGTCCCCCGGAGCGCCCCTGAAGGTCGGCATGCCCCTCGGGGAGGGGCCGAATTGTGAGGCAGCGCACACCTCGGTCATACTGGTATGGACTGGTCTAGCCCGCGTGGTCTGGACGACAAGGTCAGGCGTCAGGAGATCCCTTGGAGCACGAGTTCACGGGCAGCGAGATCGGGACCTACCGGCTCGAGCGTCCGATCGCCTCGGCCACGACCAAGCGGGCCCAGGTGCGGGCCATCCTCGAGACGCTGATCGACACCGAGCTGAACCCGGGTGACGCCATCCCCTCCGAGCGGGCGCTGGTGACGCGGCTGGGGGTGAGCCGGGTGACCGTACGGCAGGCCATCGCCGACCTCGTGGACGCCGGAGCGCTGGAGCGGGTGCACGGCAAGGGCACCTACGTCACCGGACCCCAGGTGGACTCCCGGCTGCACCTGACCTCGTTCTCGCGGGAGATGAAGGACCGCGGGCTGCTGCCGGCGACGGTCGTGCTGGCCGCGGCCGAGGAGGCCGCCGACGACGAGGTGGCGTACGCGCTGCGGATCCGACCCGGTCGCCCGGTCGTCCGGGTCGAGCGACTCCGGACCGCGGACGGGACCCCGATGGCGTACGAGGTGGGCCACTACCCGTCGATGCTCTTCCCCGGCCTGCTGCAGCGCGAGCTCGGCTCCCTCTACGACGTCTTCGCCAGCGAGTACGGCGTGGTCGTGACCAGCGGCGAGCAGACCGTCCGGGCCGAGTCGGCCGACGCCCACCAGGCGCGGGTGCTCGGCATCGCCAAGCGCGCCCCGCTGCTGGTCCAGGAGCGCGTGACCTACGCCGGCGACCGCGTGATGGAACTCTCCACCTCCTGGTACCGCGCCGACCGCTACCGCATCCACATGGCCATCACCCCCCGCGGCGCGCGGGAGAACTGATTTTCAGAAGGCTGCTCGCGCCACGGCGCTCTGACCCGCCGCCGTCGTCGTCAGGATTCGACGAAGAGCGTGTCGAATCCTTCCTCCTCCGTGCGGCGGCGCGCCGTCACCGACGCTCGCAGCGGGTGCGGCTGGGCGCACCTGGCAAACTTCGTCCATGACCGAGACCTCTCCTCACGAGCTGGTCGTGCCGTACGACCCGTCGCAGGTGGGGGAGCGGGTCGAGCGGAGCCGGCGGCGGATGCGGTCGCGGCTGGTCAGCCTGGTCATCACGGTGTTGCTGCTGGGCGGGATCTACGCCTGGCGGCGACACCAGGATCAGGCGGGGGACTCGCTCACGGTCTACCTGGTGCTGCTGGGGATCTCGGTGGTCTGGTTCGCGGTCACCCTCGTGCTCCATCTGCTCGCCCGGCGGCACCTGGCCCGGGTCGGGCAGGGGACCGCCGTACGGCTGGGGCCGCCCGGGGTGCAGGTGGGGCGGCGGGCCGCGCGCTGGTCCGACGTCGCCTCGCTGGCCGCCGTCCGGGGCCGGCTGGGGCGCAGT
>JAOPXW010000322.1 GCA_025964935.1 Friedmanniella sp.
CGGCGAAGGGGGCGCACAGGTCGAGCAGCCGGATGAAGCCGGCGGCCGACCAGCCCGCCCGACCGACGAACAGCCCGTCGGTGTGGGGGTCACCGAGCAGGGCGGCGGCGTTCTCGGCGTCCACCCCGCCCCCGTAGAGCACGGCGAGGGCGCCGGTGCCGGCCGACAGGTCGTCCAGCACCGCAGCGACCGTGGCCATCACCGGCGCAACCTCCTCGGGCCGGGCGGGCCGACCGTGCGCCCCGATGGCCCAGATCGGCTCGTAGGCCACGATCACCCGGGCGACCGAGCTCGGCTCGACCCGCGCCAGGGCCGCCCGCACCTGGGCCTCGATGAAGGCCGCCGCCCGACCGCTCTCGCGGACCTCGAGCGGCTCCCCCACGCAGATCAGCGGGATCAGCCCGTACGCGAGGGCGGCGGCCGCCTTGGCCGCCACCGTCTCGTCGGTCTCACCGAACTGGGCCCGGCGCTCGGAGTGGCCCATCTCGACCAGGACGGCACCCGCGTCGGCGACCATCCGCATCGAGACCTCACCGGTCCCGGCCCCCTCCTCGCCCCAGTGCGCGTTCTGCGCGCCGAGCAGCAGGCGGGAGTCCGGACCGAGCCGGTCCCGGACGCTGGCCAGGGCGGTGTGGGCCGGCAGCACGAACGGCTGCAGGCCCTCGGCCACCTCGTACGTCGACAGCTCGTCGATGAAGGACGCGGCCTCGGCCAGCGTCTTGTTCATCTTCCAGCTGGTGCCGACCCAGATCACGGGATCAGCGACACCTTGATCGACTCCTTGCCGCTGGCGACCAGGTCCAGACCCTTCTGGAAGTCGGCCAGGGGCAGCTGGTGGGTGCAGATCTTGTCCATCGGCAGTCGACCGGACTCGATCATCCGGATCGCCGCCGGCCAGCAGTGCGGGCCCAGGTGCGCGCCACGGACGTCGAGCTCCTTGTCGTCGCTGATGATCGACCAGTCCACTGTCACGTCGGAGCCGAAGACGCTGTACTCCACGTAGGTGCCGAGCTTGCGGAGCAGGTTCAGGCCCTGCCCGACCGCCGACGGGTGACCGGTGCCCTCGATGTAGACGTCAGCGCCGTAGCCGTCGGTCAGCTCCTTGACCCGGGCGACCGCGTCCTCGGTGCCGATGTTGATGGTCAGGTCGGCCCCGCACTCCAGGGCCAGGTCCAGCTTGTCCTGGGCCATGTCCAAGGCGATGACCAGCTTGGGGTTCTTGGCCTTGGCCCCTGCGATCATGCCCAGCCCGATCGGGCCGCAGCCGGCGACCACGACCACGTCCTCGAAGGCGATGTCGGCCCGCTCGACCGCGTGCAGCGCGCACGACAGCGGCTCGGCGAACGCGGCGTGCGCCGGCGGCAGGTCCTTCGACACCTTGTGCACCAGGGAGGCCGCGGTGAAGACCATGTACTCCGCCATCGCGCCGGGCGTCCGGCGCTTGAAGCCGAACATGTCGTGCGGGGCGCACATCCAGTACTTGCCGTCCAGGCAGTAGCGACACTTCCAGCAGGGCACGATCTGCTCGGCGACCACCCGGTCGCCCACCGTGACGCCCCAGTGCGCGGCGGCCTCGTCGTCCAGCTGGACGATGGTGCCGACGAACTCGTGGCCCGGGATGACCTCGGTCTCGGCCCAGGCCGGCCGGTTGGCGTCGCCCCAGAACTTGGGCGCCCCGTGGTAGCACTTCAGGTCGCTGGCGCAGATCCCCACGCCCTCCACCTTGACCAGCGCCTCGCCGGCGGCCGGGGTGGGGACGTCGACGGTCTCCAGCTGGTAGTTCTCGGGTCCGTGGCAGACCACCGCCTGCATCGTGGTGGGGATCTGCGGGCCGGTCTCGGCCGATTCCTGGGTCATGCTCGTCCTCCATGCTGGGCGTGGGGTGGGGCCTTGGGTCGGTCGGCTCGGGTCTCACGCAGCCGGATCCGCAAGCCGTGACCTCACCCTAGCCACGATCCCGGACCATGTCCAGAACAAATGTTCAGGGGTCTGGTGGGGACCCGGGAAGGCGTACATACTTCATCCATGACCGCAGCCCACGGAGGTCCCGGCAGACCCCCGCCGCCGACGTCCGGCGACAATGGCCACTTCCCCAGCTCGCTGCTGTACGCCGCCGCGAAGATGTACTACGACGAGGACGCGACCCAGGTGGAGGTCGCCCGCAAGCTCAACACGAGCCGCGCCACGGTGTCGCGGCTGCTCGCCCAGGCGCGGGCCCGGGGCATCGTCCGGATCGAGGTCGTCGAGCCCGACCACACCGACCACGAGGTGCTGGCCGCCGAGCTCTGCCGGGTGCTCGGCCTGCGCGCCGCCCACATCTCGGCCCCGATGCTGGCCGTCGGGGAGACGCGCTCGGTCGAGGACGTGATGGGGCGGGTGCTCGCGCCGGCCGTCGGCCGGGCCCTGAGCGGAGCCGGTCTGGTCCGCGGCGACGTGCTGCTGGTCTCCTCGGGCCGCACCGTGTACGAGGTGGCCCGCTTCGCCCTCCCCGACCTGCCCGGCGTGCTGGTGGCCCCCACGGTGGGCGGCACCGACCAGCCCGAGGGCTGGTACCAGACCAACGAGATCGCCCGGCACGTCGCCGAGCGGATCGGGGGCCGCGCGACCTACCTGTTCGCCCCCGCGCTGCCCGGCCCGGAGCTCTTCGCCGTGCTGCAGCACGACCCGGCCATCCAGCGGGTGCTGCAGCTGTGGCCGAACGCGCGGTGCGTCCTGACCGGGGTCGGGGCTCCCCCCACCCTGCGGCAGCAGGCCCCGCAGTTCGTCGACGTCTACTCCGCGGCCCTGGCCGAGGCCGTCGGCGACGTCTGCTCCCGGTTCTTCACCAGCGACGGCGAGCCGGTGCACTTCCCCGGCAGCGAGCGGCTGATCGCGGTGGAGCTGGAGCTGCTCCGACAGATCCCGGTGGTGATCGCCGTGGCCGCCGGCCGGGAGAAGGTCGCCCCCATCCGCGCCGCCGCCCGGGCGGGCTACTTCAACGAGCTGGTCACCGACCCCCAGACCGCCGAGGAGCTCATCGCGCTGGGCTGAGCCCCCAGAGCCCCGAGCCCCCGGGCGCCCGAGCGCCCGAGCGAGGGCTTCGTCCTCCGCCCCCACGGGTCCTCGATGACTCGCGAAACCGCCGCCCACGGCCGCTTTCGTCCGCTGAACACCACTGCTGGACTTGCTCAGGCGTACGGCGGCGTGGTTAGCCTGGCTCCATGAGCCGCCGCCCCCTCGCCCTGCGCCGCCTGTCCCGTACGACCGCCGTCGTCGCGGTCGCGCTCTGTCTGGGCGGGCTCAGTGCCTGCTCCTCGGGCAGCACGCCCGGCACCAGCGAGAGCCCGCTGGCCCCCTCCAAGCCGGTGACGGTGGCCGGCAGCGTGGTCAGCACCGCCGGGTCGGCCAGCGAGATGGACATCGTCGTGCCCGACCCGATCAAGGCGAGCTGGGCCGACCTGGGCTCCAAGGGGTCAGGGGTCGAGTGGGTGCAGGTCGGCGGCGACGCGAAGGCCACCGCCACCCCGGTCGACCTGGCCTCCGGCGCCGACGTGGCCACCACGGCCCTGACCAAGGCGATGAACGAGCAGACGGCCAGCGCCCCCGACCGCTCGGCCCTGGCCGGTCTGTCCGCGCTGAAGTCCCCGGCCGGCGACCCGGTCTGGGTGTTCTCGCCGCTGCTCGACACCACCGGCGCCCTGGACTTCAACCAGCTGGCCTTCGACGAGTCCCCCACCACCGTGGTCAAGGCGGCCAAGAAGGCCGGCGAGCTGCCCGACCTGAAGGGGCGCGCGGTCGTCTTCGTGGTCACCCCGGTGGCCGGCGAGCAGAAGAAGCTGTCCGCCCTCCAGGTGGGCTACCAGCGCGCGGTCTGGGAGGGCGTCGCCCGGGCCGGGGGGGCGAAGAAGGTCACCTTCTACGACGGCACCGGCACCACCCCGCGGACGGGGACCGTGAACGCCGTCGACGTGCCCGACCCCAACGACGCCATCAACTCCCAGACCCAGGGGAAGGTCAGTACCTGCACCCTGCCCGCCCCGGCCCTCTTCGTCTCCGACCAGCCCACGCTGATCGACAAGAAGGCGACCCTGAAGGCCCTGAAGGCGTGCGTCGGCAAGCTCGACACCACCACCAAGATCACCGTGGAGGGTCACACCGCCGGCGTGGCCGGAGCCGACAACACCTTCGCCAAGAACCTCTCCACCCAGCGCGCCACCGAGGTCGCGGCGCTGCTGAGGGAGCTGAAGGTCCCGGCGCAGAACATCACCAAGGTGGTCGGCTACGGCAGCTCCAAGCCGATCGTGCCGCCGGCCTCCAACCCCAAGAACCGGGCCGTGGTGGTCACCTTCACCTCCCAGAGCTGACCGGGGGCCAGCCCGGGGCCCGGGCCGAAGAGAGGATCAGCCCCTCTCCTGCGCCGACGGGCGGCGAGGGTTAGGGTCGGTCGAAACACCCCCCGGAACAGGAGGCTCTGCCTGGTGACGGTCAGCGTGTTCGACCTCTTCAGTATCGGGATCGGTCCGTCCAGCTCGCACACCGTCGGCCCGATGCGGGCGGCCTTCAGCTTCGCCACCGCCCTGGCCGACGCGGGCCACCTGAACGCCACCACCCGCGTCTGGGCGCAGCTCTTCGGCTCGCTCGGGGCCACCGGACACGGGCACGGCAGCGGGCCCGCCGTGCTCTGGGGGCTGGAGGGCGAGGACCCCGAGACGGTCAACACGACCACCGCGCCCCGCCGGGCGGCCGAGATCGTCGCGACCGGCCGGCTCAGCCTGCTCGGGGTGCACGAGATCGCCTTCGACCCCGACACCGACCTCGTCCTGCACCGGCGTCAGTCGCTCCCGTTCCACCCCAACGGCATGACCTTCACCGCGTACGCCGGCACCGAGGTCCTGCTCGCGCGGACCTACTACTCCATCGGCGGCGGCTTCGTCCTCGACGACGACGGCAGCGGCGCCCCCGAGCTCATCCCCGACCCGACGCCGGTCCCCTACCCGTTCCGGACCGCGACCGAGCTGCTGGAGCACTGCCGCGTCAACGACCTGCGCGTCAGTGACGTGATGCTGGCCAACGAGTGCGCCCGGCAGCCCGAGCCGGACGTCCGGGAGGAGCTGCTGGCGATCTGGCGGGTGATGGCCCAGTGCGTGGAGAACGGCTCGGCCACCCCGGGCGTGCTGCCCGGCGGGCTCAAGGTCCGGCGGCGGGCCGCGGACCTGCACGCCCGGCTGATCACCGACGCCGGCCGGTTCCGCGACGAGATCGACCCGCTCGCCGCGATGGACTGGGTGACGCTGTGGGCGCTGGCGGTGAACGAGGAGAACGCCTCCGGCGGCCGGGTGGTCACCGCCCCCACCAACGGCGCCGCCGGCATCATCCCGGCCGTCCTGCACTACGCGGTGACCTTCGTGCCCGAGACCGACGACGACGCCATCGTCCGCTTCCTGCTCGTGGCCGGCGCGATCGGGGCGGTCTACCAGCAGACGGCCTCGATCTCGGGGGCCGAGGTGGGCTGCCAGGGTGAGGTCGGGACGGCGTGCTCGATGGCCGCCGGGGCCCTGGCCGAGATCCTGGGCGGCAGCCCCCAGCAGGTCGAGAACGCGGCCGAGATCGGGATGGAGCACCACCTCGGTCTGACCTGCGACCCGGTCGGGGGTCTGGTCCAGATCCCGTGCATCGAGCGCAACGCGGTCGGCTCGGTCAAGGCCATCACGGCGGCCCGGCTGGCCCTCTACGGCGACGGCCGGCACACCGTCAGCCTGGACAAGGTCATCAAGACCATGATGGAGACCGGGGCGGACATGAAGGTGAAGTACAAGGAGACCTCGCGCGGCGGTCTGGCGGTCAACATCGTCGAGTGCTGAACGTCACGTCCAGCATCCGAGGACCTCGGGCCCACCGCGGCCGGTCTGGAACGATCGATGCCATGAAGCGCACGGTCACCAGCCATCTCGACCTCGGTCTCACCGGCAGCAGCCGCCTGGTCTTCAGCGTCGCGGTCGCCCAGGGGGCCCCGCTGGAGAGCGAGTCGATGTCGGTCCTGGTGGACGGTCAGTCCGTGCCCGTGCAGGAGCTCGTCGACATCCACGGCAACCGGCTGCACGTCCTCCAGGCCAGCGGCCAGCGGGTGACCATGGACTACCGCGCCGTGGTCGCCGGCCAGTTCGACGTGCCCGAGGTCAACGACTTCGACCAGATCACCTTCCTGCGCCCGAGCCGCTACTGCGAGTCCGACAGCCTCGCGCCCACGGCGGCCGGCGAGTTCGCCGGGCTGAGCGGCGCCCCGCTGCTGGCCGCGGTCAGCGACTGGGTGGCCGACAAGCTGACGTACGTCGCCGGCTCGAGCCTGCCCACCGACGGTGCGGTCCGCACCTTCCTGGGCCGCCAGGGGGTCTGCCGGGACTTCGCGCACCTCTCCATCGCCCTGCTGCGGGCCCTGAACGTTCCCGCCCGGATGGCCGCGGTCTTCGCCCCGGGGCTGAGCCCGATGGAGTACCACGCGGTCTGCGAGGCGTACGTCGACGGCGGCTGGTACGTCGTGGACGCCACCCACCTCGCCCCCCGGCAGAGCCTGCTCCGGGTCTCGACCGGCCGCGACGCCGCGGACACCGCGTTCCTGACCAACTTCGGCGGCGCCCTGACCCTGGACGGGCTCGAGGTCACCGCCACCGTCGACGACTTCGGGACCGACGACGGCACCCAGCTGATCCAGCTCCGCTGAGCCCGGCGCGCCGGGTGCACTTTCGCGTCTGGGGTGTCGTCGGCGCCGTGGGCTAGAATGCGGCCCGTGCAAGGTCGCACGACCGCGCACTGTGTTTCCACTACGGATCGTCGGGCACGTACCTGCCCGTGGAAAGGAAGTGTGGCATGGCCACCGTTCAGTTCACCGACGCTACTCGCGTCTACCCGGGTGCCGATCACCCCTCGGTCGACAAGCTCAACCTCGACATCGGAGACGGCGAGTTCATGGTTCTCGTCGGACCCTCCGGCTGCGGCAAGTCCACCTCGCTGCGGATGCTGGCGGGCCTCGAGGAGGTCAACGCCGGGAGCATCCACATCGGGGACCGCGACGTCACCGACCTGCCCCCCAAGGACCGCGACATCGCGATGGTCTTCCAGAACTACGCCCTGTACCCCCACATGACCGTGGGCGACAACATGGGCTTCGCGCTGAAGATGGCCGGGGTCTCCAAGGCCGAGCGTCAGCAGCGCGTCGAGGAGGCCGCCAAGCTCCTGGGCCTGGACGACTTCCTCAACCGCAAGCCGAAGGCCCTCTCCGGTGGCCAGCGTCAGCGCGTCGCCATGGGTCGCGCCATCGTCCGCTCCCCCCAGGTCTTCCTGATGGACGAGCCGCTGTCGAACCTCGACGCCAAGCTGCGCGTCTCCACCCGCACCCAGATCGCGGCCCTCCAGACCCGCCTCGGGGTCACCACCGTCTACGTGACCCACGACCAGGTCGAGGCCATGACGATGGGTGACCGCGTCGCGGTGATGAAGGACGGCGTCCTGATGCAGGTCGACAGCCCGCTGGCGCTGTACGACAACCCGAAGAACCTGTTCGTCGCCGGCTTCATCGGCTCGCCGGCCATGAACCTGATCGAGGGCGTCGTCTCCGCCGACGGCATCTCGGTCGGCGACTACGTCGTCCCGGTTCCGCGGGAGACCCTGGCTCACGCCGCCAACGAGAAGAACCTCGTGCTGGGCATCCGGCCCGAGAACTTCGACCTGGGCAGCGGCAACGAGGGCATCGGCATCGACGTGGACGTGGTCGAGGAGCTCGGCGCCGACGCCTTCATCTACGGCACCCTGGCGGGGACCCCCGATATCGACAAGCTGACCGCTCAGCAGATCGTGGGTCGCATCTCCTCCCGGACGCCTCCGCACCGCGGCACCACCGTGCGCCTGAACATCGACCCGGAGCACGTGCACGTCTTCTCCAAGGCCACGGGCAACCGTCTCGCCTGAGCACCACCGCACCCCCCGATCGGCCCTCCGCGCAGATGCGGGGGGCCGATCGGTCTTTCCCCCCCGGGCGGGGACGCCTCCTCCCCCGGCCCCCTCACCTGTCAGGATGGGAAGATGCCCAGGTTCTTGTCGGCCAAGACCGATACCCGGTTGATCACCCTGCCCTGGGAGACCCCGCTGGCCGAGTGGCCCGAGGAGATGCTGGTCGCGCTGCCGCGCGGTATCTCCCGGCACGTGGTCCGCTTCGTCCGGGTCGGCAAGGAGGTGTTCGCGGTCAAGGAGGTGCTCGAGCACCTGGCCCGGCACGAGTACCGGCTGTTGCGGGACCTGACCCGGCTCGACACCCCCTCGGTCGAGGCGGTGGGGGTGGTCACCGACCGGTTCACCCCCGACGGCACGGTCCTGGACCCGATCCTCATCACCCGGCACCTGCAGTTCTCCCTGCCCTACCGCTCCCTGTTCAGTCGCGGTGTCCGCCAGGACACGGTGAACCGGCTGGTCGACGCGATGGTGGTGCTGTTGGCCCGACTGCACCTGATCGGCTTCCTGTGGGGCGACGTCTCGCTGTCCAACACCCTCTTCCGGCGCGACGCGGGCGCCTTCGCGGCCTACCTGGTCGACGCGGAGACCGGTGAGCTCCACGACCAGCTCACCAACGGCCAGCGCGAGCACGACCTGACCATCGCCCGGACCAACCTGTTCGGGGAGTTCTGCGACCTGGAGGCGGGCGGCCTGCTGGACGAGGCCCTGGACCCGCTGGTCCTGGTCGAGACCATCGAGAGCCGCTACCGCGAGCTGTGGGGCGAGCTGACCGGGGTGGAGGAGTTCGACGGCTCCGAGATGCACCGGATCGAGAGCCGGGTGCGGCGCCTCAACGCCCTCGGGTTCGACGTGGCCGAGCTCGACATCACCACCGACTTCGCCGGTTCGACCATCCGGATCCAGCCGAAGGTGGTGGACGCCGGGCACCACTCCCGCCGGCTGATCCGGCTGACCGGGCTGGACACCGAGGAGAACCAGGCCCGCCGGCTGCTGAACGACCTGGACTACTACCGGGCCCGCACCGACCAGCAGAACGCCGACGAGTCGATCGTGGCCCACCAGTGGCTGACCAACCGCTTCGAGCCGGTCGTGAACTCGGTCCCCGCGGAGATGCGGGCCAAGCTGGAGCCCGCCGAGCTCTACCACGAGGTGCTGGAGCACCGGTGGTTCCTGAGCGAGCGGGCCGGCAACGAGGTCCCCGTCGATCAGGCGGCCCGCAGCTACATGGACACGGTCCTCAGCCAGCTCCCCGACGAGAAGCTCAACCTCTCCGGGATGGAGGCGATGGGCCCGCTGGCGAACCCGTTCGACCCCTCCCAGGGCTTCGTCGACGACGAGGTGGACAAGCCGTACGACCCGTGGGAGACCGAGTCCGACGACGACACCCCCGAGGAGCCGGCCACCCCGTACCTCGACATCGCCGCGCTGCGTCGGGCCAAGGGCTGACGGTGGCCCCGTCCGCACCGGCCCCGCTACGACGCGCGGCGACCCGCGCGGGCGCGGCTCCGGCCCCGGCGGCCTACGCTGGGGCCATGGATGACCGTCTGCACTCGCTGGGTGAGGACCTCATCACCACGGCCGCCCGTGTCGTACGGTGGGTGCCCAAGAGCGAGACCATGGAGGTCAGCCTTTCCGCGGCCCGGATCCTGGCCCGGCTGTCGGACAACGGGCCCACCCGGATCAGCGACCTGGCCAGCGCCGAGCGCTGCTCCCAGCCGACGATCACCAACCACGTGAAGCGGCTGGAGGCGGCGGGGATGGTGAGCCGGACCTCCGACCCCAACGACGCCCGCTCGTGGAAGATCGCGCTCACCGACCGGGGGCTGGACGAGCTGAAGGCGACCAAGGTGGCGCTGGGCACCAACCTGGAGCCGTACCTGGCCCGGCTGCCCGAGGCCGATCTGGCCGCGCTCCGGGCCGGGGTCGAGGTCATGCGACGCCTGATGGAGATCCCGAGCCCGACGGGCCGATAAACTGCCGCGGTGACGCAGCCCTCCGACGCCGGGACCTTCCGGCTCTACGACTCGGCCACCCGGGAGATCCGGGACCTGGTCACCGTCGTCCCCGGACGGGTCTCCATCTACCACTGCGGGCTCACCGTGCAGTCGGCCCCGCACCTGGGGCACATCCGCAAGGAGGTCGTCTTCGACGTCCTGCGGCGCTGGCTGACCTGGTCGGGCTACGACGTCACCGTCGTCGCCAACGTCACCGACATCGATGACAAGATCCTGACCAAGTCCGCGGAGGCGGGCGTCCCCTGGTGGGCGCACGCCTACAGGTTCGAGCGGGAGCTGCACGACGCGTACGCCGCCCTCGGCTGCCTGCCGCCCACCTACGAGCCGCGGGCCACCGGCCACGTCCCCGAGATGATCGAGCTGATCAAGACCCTGGTCGAGCGGGGCCACGCGTACGCCGCCGCCGACGGCTCGGGCGACGTCTACTTCGACGTGCAGTCCTGGCCGGCGTACGGCAGCCTGTCCGGCCAGCGGATCGCCGACATGGAGCCGGCCGAGGACGCCGACCCCCGCGGCAAGCGCGACCCGCGCGACTTCGCCCTGTGGAAGGGCCACAAGGGCGGCGAGCCGACCACCGCCTCCTGGTTCACGCCGTGGGGCTGGGGCCGGCCGGGCTGGCACCTGGAGTGCTCGGCGATGGCCGGCAAGTACCTGGGCGACGAGTTCGACATCCACGGCGGCGGCATCGACCTCCGCTTCCCGCACCACGAGAACGAGCTCGCCCAGTCGACCGCGGCCGGGCAGCGGTTCGCCCGCTACTGGATGCACAACGCCTGGGTCACCGCGGCCGGGGAGAAGATGAGCAAGTCGCTGGGCAACGGGGCGCTGGTGTCCGAGGTGACCAGCCGCTACCCGGCCCGCGCCGTGCGCTTCTATCTGCTGGGCCCGCACTACCGCTCGGCCATCGAGTTCTCCGACGAGTCGCTGACCGAGGCCAGCGCCGCCCTGGCCCGGATCGACGGGTTCCTCGAGCGGGCCTCGGCGCTGGTGACCGGGCCGTCCGGTGAGGCGGACCTGCCGGAGGCCTTCGTCGCGGCCATGAACGACGACCTCTCCACCCCCGCCGCCGTCGCCGTGCTCTACACGACCATCCGGGCCGGCAACGCCGCGGTGGACGCGGGCGACGCCGGGCGGGTCGCGGAGCCGCTGGCCCAGGTGCTGGGCATGCTGACCGTCCTGGGTCTGGCCGCCGACGACCCCATCTGGCGCCGCAGCGCCGCCCCCGACCGGCTGACCCCGGTCGTGGACGGGCTGGTCAGCACGGTGCTGGAGCAGCGGACCGCGGCCCGGGCCCGCCGGGACTTCGCCGCGGCCGACGGCATCCGCGACACCCTCACCGCCCTCGGCGTCTCCGTCGAGGACACACCGCAGGGTCCGCGGTGGGCGCTCGTCCCGCCGTCCGCGACGCCCGACCACCACCGGCAGCAGTCGCTGCCGGCTCCGCAGCACAAGCAGGGATGACATGCCAGGAAACAGCCAGCGCAAGGGCGCGATCCGCCGCAAGGGCAAGGGCAACACCGCCGGTTCGGGCGGCCGCGTCCGCCGGGGCCTGGAGGGCCGCGGCCCCACCCCCAAGGCCGAGGACCGTCCGTACCACAAGGCGCACCAGGCCCGGGCGTCCTCCGACCGCTCCGGCGGCAGCCAGACCCGGTCGACGCAGCGGACCGGTCGTCCCGGCTCCGGGCCCGAATGGGTGGCCGGCCGCAACCCGGTGTACGAGGCCATGCAGGCCGAGATCCCGGTCAAGGCGGCCTACATCGCCGAGGGCGCCGAGCGCGACGACCGGCTGCGCGACATCTTGAAGATGGCGGCCGAGACGAGCACACCGATGCTCGAGGTCACCCGGGTCGAGCTCGACCGGATGACCGGGGGGGCCATCCACCAGGGGGTGGCGCTGCAGCTGCCCGAGTTCACCTACGCCCACCCCGACGACCTGCTGGCCGCGGCGCTGACCGCCGACGGTGAGCCGCTGATCGTGGCCCTGGACTCCATCACCGACCCCCGCAATCTCGGTGCCGTCGTCCGCTCCGCGGCCGCCTTCGGGGCCAGCGGCGTCCTGATCCCCGAGCGTCGCTCGGCGGGGATGACCGCCGCGGCGTGGAAGACCTCCGCCGGTGCCGCCGCCCGGATCCCGATCGCCCGGGCGACCAACCTGAACCGGTCGCTGCGGGCCTACCGCGACGCCGGCTTCTCCCTGGTCGGTCTGGACGGCTCGGCCGAGGTGAGCATCGCCGACCTGCCCCAGGCCTCCGGGCCGCTCGTGCTCATCATCGGCAGCGAGGGTGACGGCCTGTCCCGGCTGGTGAAGGAGGCCTGCGAGACACTCGCCTCGATCCCCATCACCGCCTCCATCGAGTCCCTGAACGCGGGGGTGGCCGCCGGCATCGCGATGTTCGAGATCTCCCGGCACCGGGCGTGACCCAGGCCCTCGCCACCGTGGCGGCGAGGCACGACGCCTGACGGGCCGCGGCCCGGCCGAGGTGTGAGCACCCGAGGGTGGCTCACCCGGCCGGGAGGGCAGGGGCCCGGGCCGCAACCTCGGCTAGATTGGTTCCCGCCGCACCCGTCCCGCCCAGGAGTCCCGTCG
>JAOPXW010000325.1 GCA_025964935.1 Friedmanniella sp.
CGCACTACTGCCTCGCGCACGGCACGGCGCAGATGGCCTTCGTCCCGGTTGCGGGCGGCGCCACCTCGGCCACCGGCGAGCGGGTCGACGAGGGGGCACCCGTATGACCGCCACGAGTCCCGCGACCAGCCACTTCGGACCGCTGACCGAGCAGGAGTGCGAGGACCTGCTGGCCAGCCACAGCATGGGCCGGGTGGCCTGGACGGCCGCCGACGGGCCGATGGTGCTCCCGGTGACCTACCAGATGTACGCCGGCGACATCGCCTTCCGGACCTCCCCGTACGGGCTGCTGTCCGGGCTCGTCGCCCCGACCAACGTGGCCTTCGAGATCGACGGCCTGGACGAGGAGCACCAGACGGGCTGGAGCGTCGTGGCCCGCGGCCGGGCGCAGACCGTGACGAACTCCGCGATCCTGGCCGGGCTCTGGCGAACCGAGGGGGTCGCCCCCTGGGCGAGCGGGACCCGCAACCTGTTCATCAGCATCAAGCGACACAGCACGACCGGGCGGGCCCTCAAGGGACCGTCGGCCGACTGACCCGGTCCGCCCGCCTGACTCCGGCGCCCTGACTCCGGCGCCCTGACTCCGGCGCCCTGGCTCCGGCGCCCTGACTCCGGAGGCCCTCACTCCGACGGGGGTGCGCTCCGCCGCAGGCCGGAACCGAAGACGGCGGCCTGGGTGCGACGCTGCATCCCCAGCTTGGCCAGCAGGTTGGAGACGTAGTTCTTGACCGTCTTCTCCGCGAGGAAGAGCCGCTCCCCGATCTGCCGGTTGGTCAGTCCCTCCGCGATCAGGTCCAGGATCTCCCGCTCACGGGCGGTGAGGGAGTGCACCAGGGGGTCCTCCTGGACCGGGTGCCGCAGCCGGTCCATCAGCTTGTGGGTGACCGCCGGGTCGAGCAGGGACTGACCCGCCGCCACCTGCCGGATCCCGTCCACCAGGCTGGAGCCGCGGATCTGCTTGAGCAGGTAGCCGGCGGCACCGGCCATCACCGCGCTGAACAGGGCCTCGTCGTCGTCGTAGGACGTCAGGATCAGGCACCGCACCTCGGGATGGCTGGACCGGATCTCCCGGCAGACGTCGATCCCACTGCCGTCGGGCAGCCGGGCGTCGAGCAGGGCCACGTCGGGATGGGCGGCCGGGATCCGTCGCAGCGCCTCGGCGGCGGTCCCGGCCTCCCCGACGACCTCGAGGTCGTCGGTGGAACCGAGCAGATCGGTGAGACCGCGGCGGACGAGCTCGTGGTCGTCGAGCAGAAAGACGCGGATCGTGCTCATCGGGGCGGCTCCTGGCCTGGTCGGGGTTCGAGGGGGACCGTCCAGGCCAGGCTCAGCCCGCCGGTCGGTCGGTTGGACAGCTCCAGGCGGCCGCCGCGGCGGCGGGCCCGGGCTTCGAGGTTGGCCAGCCCGCTGCGGTGCCCGGAGCCGGTGAGACCGGAGCCGTTGTCGTCGACGGCGATGGTCAAGGTGTCGGCCCCGACCCGTACCGAGAGCACGATGGTGCTCGCCTGGGTGTGCCGACTGGCGTTGGTCAAGGCCTCGCGGACCACGGCGGTGACGTCGCTCTCGAAGGAGTCGTCCAGCAGTGCATCGACCGGGCCGCTGAAGGTGACGGAGGCGTGCAGGCCGAGCTGGGCGTTGAGGTCCTCGACCAGGGTCAGCGTGCGGCGCCGGAGGGTCTGCGCGGCCGTCTCCCGGTCGGTCAGCGCGAAGATCGTGGTGCGGATCTGCTGGATCGTGTCGTCCAGGTCGTCCACCGTGCGGGTCAGTCGCTCGCGCACCACGGGGTCGCTCACCGTGGCCGCGGTGCTCTGCACGCTCAGACCCGCCGCGAACAGCCGCTGGATGACGTGGTCGTGCAGGTCGCGCGCGATCCGGTCGCGCTCCTCCAGGGCGCTGATCCGCAGCTGGTTGGACCGGGCGTCGGCCAGCTCGAGGGCGATGGCGGCGTGTCCGGAGAACATCTCCGCCATCACCAGGTCCGTGGGCTCGAACGCCCGCGTGGTCGCGACCCGGCCGACGAAGATGGCCCCCCGGGGCCCGGAGTCCCCCTTCAGCGGGAGCGCCATCACCTGGGTCACCGGCACCATCGGGCGCAGGTGGACGAAGGGTGCGCTGCCGGAGTCCACGTCGGCGACCAGGATTCCGTGGCCGGCCTCCATGGCCTGCGAGGCGATGCTGTCGCGGGCCGGATAGCGCAGTCCGACCAGGGCGGCCGCCTGCACCCCGGTGGCCACCACGACCTCCATCTCGCCGTCGGACGGGCGCGGCCGGACCAGGGTCACCACGTCGGCGTTGGCCAGCCGCTGCACGCTGTCGGTGATCCGGCGGAGGACGTCGACCTCGTGCACACCGCCCGCCAGCAGGTGCCGGCTCACCTCGCCGGAGGCCCGGAGCCACTCCTGGCGTCGGCGCGACTCGTCGTACAGCCGGGCGTTCTCGATCGCGATGCCGGCAGTTCCGGCCAGGGCCAGCATCAGTTCCTCGTCCTGAGCGGTGAAGGTGCCGCCGTCGGTCCGGTCGGCGAGGTACAGGTTGCCGTAGACCGAGCCCTTGGAGCGGACGGGCACCCCGAGGAAGGACTCCATCGGCGGGTGACCGGGCGGGAAGCCGGACGACCGCGGGTCGTCGGCGATGTGCGCCAGCCGGATCGGCTGGGGCTGGGCGATGACCGCGCCGAGCACCCCGAGCCCCTGAGGGAGGTGCCCGATGGCGGCGACGACGTCGGCGTCCATGCCCGAGTGCACGAACTGCTCCAGCGTTCCGTCGGGGCCGATCACCCCGAGAGCGGCGTAGCGCGCTCCGCCCACCTCGCGGGCCGCCTCCACGATCCGGCGCAGAACGCCCGGCAGGGACAGCTCGGAGCTGATCACGCGGTTGGCGGCCAAGAGCTGGCGCAGCCGCGACTGCGCGTCCGGACCGTCCTCGACCGGACGGGAGTGCCTGGTCGGGGCGGACTCGACCGTGGACGCCCGTGGCGGGGCGGCGGGTCGCGCGGGGTCAGGAGCGGGCATGTTGCACCCAGAGTAGGCCCGGGGGCCGGGAGCGAGGGTCAGGCCAGCCGGGTCAGGCCACCCGGGACAGACGCCGGCCGCTGACGCTGGACGGGACGACCTCGATCATGAGGTTGCGTCCCCCCGGGGCCCAGGGGACGAAGCCGGGCACGACCCGCAGCTGGGCGATCGCGTCCGGGGTGGCGACCGCCTCGGCGATCCCGTGCACGACCACGCTCCAACCGGTGTGCCGGTGCAGGTCCAGGTCGTCCACCTCGAACACCACGGGGGTTCGCCGTACGAGCTCGGACAGGATGCTGGACGGCGCGGTCCGGAAGTAGACCCGGTCCGCGTGCACGACGTAGGTGACCGGCAGCATCTGGGGGCCGTCCGCGGCCTGCCAGGCGATTCGGCCCACCGTGTGGGCACGCAGCAGCACCATGCTCTCGGCCGAGCTCAGCGGGACGAGGCGGCGGTCGGCGGGTTGGTCAGGGAACCGGCTCTCCACCTGGGATGTGATCACGACTGCTCCATTCGACTCAGGTGGGGCGAACTCGCTCACACCGGTAGTGGTTGGGCCCGTCCCGCCGGGTCTCGGGACTTCCGAGGCCCGGCGGGTGGGTAGGTCAGCTGCGGTTGAGGACGACCTTCAGGGCGCCGGTCTCGGCCGCCCGGCCGAAGACGTCGTACGCCTCGAGCATCGCGTCGAGGTGGAAGTGGTGGGTCACGAACCGGTGGGTCTCCAGCTGTCCCGAGGCCAGCATCCGGAGCAGGGTCGGGGTGGAGAAGGTGTCGACGAGCCCGGTGGTCAGGGTCAGGTTCCGGCTCCAGAGCTCCTCGAGGTGCAGGGTGACCGCTGACCCGTGGACCCCGATGTTGGCGATGTGCCCGCCGGCCCGTACGAGCCGGGTGCACAGCTCGAACGACTCCGGCACCCCGACGGCCTCCATCACCACGTCGGCGCCCAGGCCGGCGGTCAGCTTCGCCACGTGCTGCTCCGGATCGGCCGACACCAGCACCGTGCTGTCGGCCCCGAACATCTTGGCGGCTTCCAGCCGGCTGCTCGACAGGTCGATCGCGACGACGTGGGACGGCGAGAAGAGACGGGCGGTCAGGACGGCCGCCAGCCCCACGGGCCCCGCGCCCACCACGACCACGGTGTCACCGGGGGCGACCCGGCCGTTGAGCACACCCACCTCGTAGGCCGTGGGGACGATGTCGGCCAGCATCAGCGCGTCGAGGTCGCTCACCGCGTCCGGCACCAGGTGCAGGGAGGTGTCCGCGAAGGGCACCCGCACGAACTCGGCCTGGGTGCCGTCGACCACGTGCCCGAGGACCCAGCCGCCCCCGTCCAGGCACTGGCCGTAGGTCC
>JAOPXW010000065.1 GCA_025964935.1 Friedmanniella sp.
CCTGCGGACCCACCGCCTCGGCCCGGTGCGGACCGTCGGGGCAGTGCGGGTCGGGGTCGGCGGGGTCACAGCCGAATCGGCACCCGACCACCACCGTCAGAGGGGGGAGCACGTGGGCCAGCGCCCGGACCATGGTCGTCTTGGCCGTGCCCTTCTCGCCCCGGACGAGCACCCCGCCGACCGCCGGGGAGACCGTGGTCAGGATCAGGGCCAGCGCCATGTCCTCGGAGCCGACCACGGCCGAGAAGGGGAAGGCCCGCTCGGTCGTGCCGTCGCTGTCTGTGTGGGCCTGGGCGTCAACCGCCACCGTGCACCTTGGACCCTTCTGCGGGTGTCCACGCCCGCGTGCCGTGCCTGGGTGAGGTCGGGCCCACGGCGTGCGGGTCCGGCCGGCGCGGCAGACGTCCTGACTCCCCGGTCTGCTCGACCGGGTCACAGTGGCGGGACCGTTCCGGACTCGCACCGGATTCCTCTGCTGACGCCGCCTTGATGATGCCACAGGTGGCGCGGGCGGCCCGCGGCCCGGCGGCGGCCGGACCGCGGACGTCAGCGGGTCAGCGGACTCAGCGCAGCGACGAGGGGACGAAGCCGAGGTCGGCCAGGGCCACGGCGACGGCGTACGCCTGCTGCCCGCGCTCGGTCGGGTGGAAGCTCGCGGCGGAGGCTCCCAGCGGCGGGGTGGTGGTGGGCACGAAGCCCCGGATCCACGGGGTGCCGGTGTCGCAGAGCAGGTGCCCCTCGAAGAGCTGGGTGAGGCCGACGTAGTGCACGTCGGCGTCGCCGCGGGCCCGCTGGGCCGCCACGGTGGCCCGGAGCAGGTTGTTCAGGGCGTCGATCTTGGCCCGGATGAAGGCCACGTCGTCGGACGTGATCGACAGCGGGATGGAGCCCAGCGACCCGACGTGGCAGCCGGACGCGTCGGTGGGCACGGTGCCGAGCAGCCGGGGATACCCGGTGACGATGATCTTCGCCTTCGGCGCCTTCTCCCGCACCGCGGCCAGCGCGGCCGGCAGCGGCACCGTGCCGGGGTAGGCCGACGGCAGTCCGCTGGCCAGGTCGGCCAGGCGGCCGTCGACCAGGGTGTTCAGCCGGGCCCGACAGCCCGGGCGGCCGGGGACGGCGGCCTGGACCTCGGGCAGGGGGACCGGGGAGTAGACACAGCTGCCGAGGACCGAGGAGAAGCCGAGGTCGTTGCCGCCGATGGTCACGGTGACCGTCCGGGTCTGCTTGGTCAGCGCGTCCAGCTGCGGCGGCTCACCGGCCTGGCGCGGGTTGGCGAAGAACAGGGCGCCGGTGGTCGCACCCGAGCAGGCCACCGAGTCGAGCCGGTTGAAGTCGGGCAGCGGGACGGAGGTCAGCACCTCGGGGTAGCTCTGGTCGGCCGACCGGTGGCACCGGTTGGTGAGGGTGTCGGTCCCCGCCTCGTAGGGCGGCAGCCCCTCACCGGAGGCGTACGAGTCACCGAGCGCCACGTAGCGGGCGGGCGGCCCGGGGGCGGTCGTCGTCGTCCGGGCGCGGGCGCCGGAGCTGGTCCCGGCGGCCTGGGCCGGTCCGGTGGCCAGCGTGGTCGAGGCCGCGACCAGGCTGAGAGCGAGCAGGACCGGACGGAGTCGACGAAGGGGCGAGCGGCGGCGGGGCATGGCGGTTTCCTCTCGTCGCCGGCAGGGTCGGGGACCGCCAGCAGTGGGTCGCACTATTCCGTCCGGGCTGCGGTCGCGGCAAGACACAGTTGGGTCACGATCTCGGTGGCCTCGGCCGGAGCGGACGAGGTTGGTGGGGACGGACGGGCTGGCTAGGGTCGTCCCGTGATCGAGGTCGTGGGTATCGGAGCCGCAGGCTGGTCCTCCCTCGGACCGGTCCAGCAGGACCTGGTGCGCGACGCCGGGCACGTGCTGGGGGGCCGCCGGCACCTCGACCTGCTGCCGGCGGTGGCCGGCCAGCGCCGTACGCCGTGGCCCCGGGACCTGCGCGCCGCGCTGCCCGACCTGGTCGTCGGGCACGAGCAGCAGCCGGTGGTGGTGCTGGCCAGCGGGGACCCCCTGGTCGCCGGAGTCGGCTCGACCCTGGTCGAGCTGTTCGGCGCCGACCAGGTCCGGATCCACCCGCACGTCTCCTCGGTGGCGCTGGCCGCGGCCCGGCTGGGCTGGTCGGCCGAGACGTACGCGGTGGTCCGGCTCCACGCCGACGCGCCCGACGCCGTACGCCGGCACCTCGCCCCGCAGCGCCGCCTGCTGGTGCTCTCCCGCGACGGCGGGACCCCGGCCCGGGTCGCCGCGCTGCTGTTCGAGACGGGATTCGGCGCCAGTGAGCTGACGGTGCTCGCCGACCTGGGCGGACCGGCCGAGTCGGTCACGCCCTACCCGCTGACGGCGGTCCCCGCGCGGGTGACCGACCTGCACGTGCTCGCCGTGGTGGCCGGGCCCGACCGGCTGTCGCCCGCCTGGTCCACCTCGCCGGGGCTGCCCGACGAGGCGTACGCCCACGACGGACAGCTGACCAAGCGGGACGTCCGCGCCTCCGCCCTGGCCCACCTCCGGCCGCTGCCGGCCCAGCTGCTGTGGGACCTGGGCGCGGGGGCGGGCTCGGTGGGCATCGAATGGGCCCGGAGCCAGCCCGGGGCCCGGAGTGTGGCCGTGGAGCGGGACCCGGAGCGGGTGGCCCGGATCCGGGCCAACGCGGCGAGCCTCGGGGTGCCCGACGAGGTGCTGGTGGTCCCGGGTGCGGTCGCCGACGTGCTGGCCGACCTGCCGATCCCGGACGCGGTCTTCGTGGGCGGTGGCGGCACCGCTGAGGTGCTGACCCGGGCCTTCGCCCGACTGGCACCCGGGGGGCGGCTCGTCGCCCACGCCGTCACCCTGGAGACCGAGGCGGTGCTGATCGCGGCCCGCCGGACGCACGGTGGCGACCTGACCCGGCTCAGCGTGGAGACCCTGGAGCCCCTCGGAGGCCTGTCCGGCTGGAAGCCGGCCCGCGCGGTCGTGCAGTGGTCGGTGCAGAAGCCGCTCACCGGCGTCCCGTCCGGAAACCCCGCGTCCGCCGCCGTTCCCGAAGGGGCCCCCCGCCCGTGACCGTGCACTTCGTCGGCGCCGGCCCCGGGGCGGCCGACCTGCTGACCCTGCGGGCCGTGGCCCTGCTGAGCACCGCCCCGGTCTGCGTCTACGCCGGCACCTACATCGGGGCCGAGGTGCTGGCCCACTGCGCGCCCGGCACGACGCTGGTGGACAGCCAGCACCTGGACCTGGACCAGATCACCGCCCACCTGGTGGCCGCGCACGCCGCCGGCCAGGACGTGGTCCGGCTCTGCTCCGGCGACCCGTCGCTGTTCTCCGCCGTGGCCGAGCAGACCCGGCGGCTGGACCGCGCCGGGGTGCCCTGGGACGTCACCCCCGGGGTGCCCGCGTACGCCGCGGCCGCCGCCCTGGTCGGCCGCGAGCTGACCGTGCCCGAGGTGGCGCAGACCGTGATCCTGACCCGGACGCAGGCGGCCTCCACGGCCATGCCGGCGGGGGAGTCGCTGGGCTACCTGGCCAGGACCCACGCCACCCTGGTGCTGCACCTGGCCATCCGACGGACCCGGGAGCTCTGCGCCGAGCTGACCCCGGAGTACGGCGCCGGCTGCCCGGTCGTCGTGGTCTGCCGGGCCACCCAGCCCGACGAGGTCATCCTGCGCGGCACCCTGGCCGACATGCCCGACCAGGTCGAGGCCGCCGGCCTCCGGCAGGCCGCGGTGATCCTGGTCGGCGAGGCGCTGCGAGCGGCCGACTTCACCGAGTCCCACCTGTACGGCCGACGGCCGCGGCCGAGCGAGGCTCCGCTCCCCGAGGCTGGCCCACAGCCGTAGACGCCACGGGGGCGCGTCCCTACGATCGGCAGGAGACGGTTCGCGTCCCCCCACCGGTCCAACGAAGGACGAGGTCCATGAGCGACATCGTGCGGTGCGTCATCCATCCCGGCGTGGGCGTGGCCCGGCTGGGGAACTCCCCGGGCGAGTACTACATCGGACCCGAGGCCCCCGGCCAGGTGCCGGCGCCGGCCGGCGGGTTCAAGGACCCGGCCGGCCGGATCAAGCGGCAGGCGGCGCGGTTCCGGGTCTACGGCCTGGACCAGGCGGGCAGTGTGGTCCGCGAGGTCACCGCCGACGTCGGGCAGGTCGCCTGGCGGGTGCACCTGGCCAACCGCAAGGCCGGCTGGTACCAGTTCCTGAACGCGATGGACCTGGGCGTCAAGTTCGCCAAGACGGCGGGCCGCCGGAACGGCGCCGTGGTCGGGGCCCAGCGGCAGAAGCTGGTCATCGACCCGGGCTCACGGTCCATCACCGGGGTCAGTCAGAAGGGCACGGCGTACCACTTCGACAGCGGCACGTTCATGGGGACCAAGGTGCCGCTGGGGGAGCTGCGGACCGACGGCCAGGGACGACTGCTCGTGCTCGGCGGTTTCGGGGCCTCGGCGTCCTACCTGAAGAAGCCGGCCAGCACCTTCGCCAACAACGAGGGCTGGCACGACGACACCTCCGACGGGACGGTCCGGGCCACCGTCACCATCGGGACCAAGAAGTTCGAGGCCGAGCCGGCCGTCGTCGCGGTCACTCCGCCCAACTACGGTCAGGGGCTCTACGGCGTCGTCACGATGTACGACGTCGTCTACGACCTGTTCTGCCGCAACCCCAAGTTCCCGCTCGACCCGCCGGCCCGGCCCTCGTTCTGGCGCCACGTCTATCCCGTCCTGGAACGGCTCGTCGACACCGGCTGGGCCAACCGCGGCACCGACGTCTTGTTCGGCCCGGGCAGCCCCAGTGACTTCCGCGACCCCGCCCTGCTGGCCCGGCTGGCCAGCCCCGCGCCGGCGGAGGCGTCGCTCCGGTCCGCGTACGCCGGCTGGTTCCGCAACCCGGCCGGGTCGGCGGGCCCGCAGCGGCCCACCGAGCTGCCGCCGTTCTACGGCGACGCCTTCGGCGACTTCGCCCAGCTCGGGATGGACGACCTGGCGGTGACCCCGACGCAGTACCGGTTCCTGCAGCAGTGGGCGGCCGGGGACTTCGACCCGGACCCGGCCCTGCGGGTGCGGCCGGCCACCGTCGCCGACTACCCGCTGGCCGAGCAGCCGCGCGCACTGGACGAGGCCAACCTGGAGAGCTGTCTGGGCGGTCCGTTCCACCCCGGCATCGAGCTCACCTGGACGCTCCGGGTCGCCTCGATGTGGAAGGCGCCCTTCCGGCTCAAGCTGCTCGCCGAGGGGGTGGCCCCGAAGATGGACTACGGCGCCACCCTCACCCCCGCCGAGGCCCTCGGGGCCGGTGGGGTGGTCGAGGCCACCGCACCCGGCACCCTGACCTGGTGGCTGGGGGTGCCGTGGCAGACCGACGAGGCGAGCTGCCTGTCGGGCTACGAGATCGGCACCTACCTGCCGCTGCCGTCGTTCTGGGCGGCCCGGGTGCCCAACCAGGTGCTGAGCGAGCGCTCGTACGGGCGGGTGATGGACCCGAGCCTGTCCGACACCCAGCGTCTCAAGCACCTGTTCCTGCGGCCCGAGTGGCTGCGGTTCTTCGGACCGGACCGGTTGACCCGGCTGAACGACAACATCGCCCGCTGGAACGAGCTGGGCATCCTGGCCCCGCGGCCCGCTCCGACCGACCTGGCCGGCAGCGGGCTGTCCGACCGGGTCTGGGTCGAGACCGGGCTGGCCGCGGCGTTCACCGCCGGGGACGCGACCTGGGAGCAGGTCCGGATCGCCGAGCGGCTGGTGGCGGCGCCCGCCCCGGAGGCCGAGCAGCTGGTCGAGGCGGCGGGTCTCCGGCTGACCACCGAGCGCGAGGAGCAGCCCACCGAGGGCCACCGCCGGGTGCTCAGCCGCGACGAGCTGTAGCGGGCCCCCGATCGCCCGCGTCGTGATCGTCGGGGGTGGACCCGCCGGGGCGGCGACCGCCATCGAGCTGACCCGACACGGCCTCGACCCGGTGGTGCTGGAGGCCGCGCCGGGCCCGCAGGCCAAGGTGGGGGAGAGCCTCGCGCCCGCGGCCACCCCAGTGCTGGACCGGTTGGGACTGCTGGCCCGGCTGCCCGACAGCGCCCTGCCCTCGTACGGCAACCGGGCGGTCTGGGGGATCGACCAGCCGCAGGAGGAGGACTTCCTCTTCTCGAGCGCCGGCCCCGGCTGGCGGGTGGACCGCGGCCGCTTCGAGGCCACGCTGGCCGGAGCGGCCGTGGAGTCCGGGGTGGACTGGCGCTGGAACTCACGCCTGGTGGGGCTCGACCGCGGGGACGGCGGCTGGTCGGTGCGGGTGGCGACCGGGGACCACGTCCGGGTCGAGCCGGCCGCGCTGGTGGTCGACGCCTCGGGCCGGGCGGGGCGGGTGAGCCGCCGGCTCGGGGTGCGGCGGGTCCGCTACGACCGACTGGTGGCGGCCGTCGCCTACGTCCCCACCACCGGCGCCGACGACGACGGCGCCACCCTGGTCGAGGCGACGCCTGAGGGCTGGTGGTACTCGCTGTTCCTGCCCGGGCGCCGGCTGGCCCTGGCCTTCCTGACCGACGCCGACCGGCTGCGGGCCAGCGGCGCCGGGCATGCCGTCGGTCGGCAGGCGCTCCTCGACACCGCTCCAGCGACCCGCGCCCGGGTGCGGGCTGCGACGTCGGCGGCCGCGCTCAGCGGGGCAGCGCCGGCGGTGTGGCCGGCCCACACCTCACGGCTGGAGCGCGTGA
>JAOPXW010000075.1 GCA_025964935.1 Friedmanniella sp.
GGGATCCGGATGACGATCGGCATGGGCGTGCGGCCCATCGTGCGCCAGCGGATGCGCGCGACCTGGGTGACGATCTGGTCGAAGGCCGGGTAGACGAACCCGTCGAACTGGATCTCGCAGACCGGTCGGTAGCCGCGCATGGCCATCCCGACCGCGGTGCCGATGATGCCGGACTCGGCCAGCGGTGAGTCGATCACCCGGTTCTCGCCGAAGTCCTTCTGCAGACCCTCGGTGACCCGGAAGACACCGCCCAGCTTGCCGATGTCCTCCCCGGCCAGCACGACCTTGGCGTCGGCCTCCAGGGCGCGACGCAGACCGGCGTTCAGGGCCTTGGCCATGGTCAGCTTGGTCATCGACGTCCTCCCTCGGCCGGCTCGTCCTCGAACGAGCCGGCGTACTCGACGTGGCGGGCCTGCTGCTCCACCAGGTACGGGGTCTGCTGCGCGTACACCCAGTCGAAGGTCTCGGTCAGCGTCGGCTCGGGCAGGGCCAGGCAGGCCGCGCGCAGGTTGCGGGCCAGCTCGTCGGCCTCGGTCTCGACCCCGGCGAAGAAGGCCTCGTCGGTGCCGGCGGCGGTGAGGTAGGCGTGCACCCGCTCGATCGGGTCCTTGTGCCGCCAGCTCTCCAGCTCGTCGCTCAGCCGGTACTTGGTCGGGTCGTCGGACGTGGTGTGGGCACCCATCCGGTAGGTGTAAGCCTCGATCAGGGTCGGCCCGTTGCCGGAGCGGGCCCGCTCCAGGGCCGCGGAGGTGACCGCGTGCACCGCCAGCACGTCGTTGCCGTCGACCCGGACGCCCGGGAAGCCGAAGCCGGAGGCCCGCCGGTAGAGCGGGATCCGGGACTGGCGCTCGATCGGCTCCGAGATGGCCCACTGGTTGTTCTGACAGAAGAAGACGATGGGCGCGTTGTAGGAGGACGCGAAGATGAAGGCCTCGTTGACGTCGCCCTGGCTGGTGGCGCCGTCCCCGAAGTAACCCACCACCGCGGTGTCGCGGTCGTGGTCGCCGGTCCCGACCAGGCCGTCCCGCTCGATCCCCATGGCGTAGCCGGTGGCGTGCAGCGTCTGGGTGCCGATGATGATCGCGTACGGGGCGAAGTGGTGCTCCTCGGTGTCCCAGGCGCCGTGGTCGACCCCGCGGAACATGGCCAGCAGCCGGAGCGGGTCGACCCCCTTGCACCAGGCGACCGCGTGCTCGCGGTAGGTGGGGAAGACGTAGTCCTGGGTGCGCATCGCGCGGCCGGAGCCGACCTGGGCGGCCTCCTGACCGAGCGAGGAGGCCCAGATGCCGAGCTCGCCCTGCCGCTGCAGGGCCGTGGCCTCGGCGTCCACCCGGCGGCTCAGCACCATGTCGCGGTAGAGACCGCGGATCGTGTCGTCGTCACCCTCGTAGCGGTAGTCGGGGTGCTCCACGCGCTCCCCGGTGGGGGTCAGCAGCTGGACCAGCTCCACCTCGGGCTGTTGCCCGCTCACGTCGCTCACTCGTGCGTCCTTTCCTGCCTCTGCGGGACACGCGGTCACGTCGGTCCCGACCTCCGGACAGACCGGTCATCCCTTGTGAGAACGCCGCCCCGGCCGGATTCCGACAACGTACCGCCTGCCTGCCGGGGCGGGCGAAACAACTTGCATGTCCTACGGCTTTGCCGGTCCCGGCCCGGTCCGGCTCAGGGGGCGGGGACGCCGCCCGGCTCGTGCGCAGCGGCGGTGAAGCGGAGGATCCGGACCAGCGCCGCGGCGACGGCCTCGGGCCCGGCGGCCAGTGAGACCCGCACGGTGCTGCGGCCGTGGACCGGGTCGAAGTCGGTGCCGGGAGTCAGGGCCACCCCCTGCTCCTCCAGCAGCGCCGAGCACCAGGCGCGGGAGTCGGCGTACGGGCCGAGCGCGGCTCCCAGGTCGGCGTAGACGTAGAACGCCCCGTCGGCCGGGGCGACGTCGGTCCAGCCCAGGTCGGGGACGGCGTCCAGCAGCAGCCGACGGGCGTCGGCGAACTCGGTCACCGCGGCGGCGGCCTCCGCGTACGAGGCCTCGGTGAAGGCCTGCACGGCGGCGTGCTGCGCGGGCACCGGCGGGCAGAGCGCGAAGTTGCCGGCCAGCGCGTCCACGGTGGTCACCAGGTCGCCCGGGACCAGGCACCAGCCCAGCCGCCAGCCCGTCATGCCCCAGAACTTCGAGAAGGAGGAGATGACCACGCTCGACCGGTCGTGGCTCCAGGCGCAGGCGCCGACCTCACCGGTGTCGGTGATGCCGTGGTAGATCTCGTCGCTGACCAGCCGTACGCCGTGGCCGCCGCACCAGCCCGCCAGCGCGGCCAGGTCCGCCGCCGACACCATCGTGCCGGTCGGATTGGCCGGGGACGCGATCAGCAGCCCGGCCAGCGGACGCTCGGCGTGGGCCGCGGCGACCAGCTCGACGGTCGGCCGGTAGCCGAGCTCGGGACCGCAGTCCAGCTCGACCACCTCGACCCCGAGCGAGGCGAGGATGTTGCGGTAGGCGGGGTAGCCCGGGCGCAGCAGCGCCACCCGGTCGCCCGGGTCGAACGCGGCCAGGAAGGTCAGCAGGAAGGCTCCCGAGGAGCCGGTGGTCAGGGCGATCTGCGCCGGGTCGACGTCCAGGCCGTACCAGCGGCGGTAGTGCCCGGCCACGGCCCGCCGCAGCGGCGCGATCCCGAAGGTCTCGCTGTAACCGAGCGGGGTGCGGTCGCTCATCAGGTCGGCGGCGCGACGGCGTACGTCGGAGGGGGCACCCTGGGACGGCTCGCCCGCACAGAGCGAGATCACGTCCCGACCCGCGGCCCGGAGCTCGGCCACCCGGTTCAGGATGCTCATCACCGCGAAGGGCGGCACGCCCGAGCGCGCCGAGGGCCCGTACGCCGGGCTCACGAGGCCGCCCCGCGCTTGCGGGCCCGGTAGGCGGCCACGTTGGCGCGGTTGCCGCAGCCGGACTCGCAGTAGCGGCGGGACTGGTTCTTGGACAGGTCGACCAGCACGTGGTCGCAGTCCTCGGCCTGGCAGAACCGCAGCCGGCCGAGGTCGTCGGCGCGGACGAGGTCCAGGAACCCCATCGCGGCCTCGGCCGCGATCCGGTGGGCCAGGGGAGCGTCGGGCCGGGTGACGTGCAGGTGCCAGTCGAGCTCGTCATGCTTGGACAGGTAGGGCCGGGCGTCCGCGTCGGCCAGGATCTGGTTCACCATCTCGGCGGCGTGCGCACGGTCGGTCGCCGACCAGACCTCGCGCAGCCGGGCCCGCACCCGGCGCACCGCCGCCCGCTCGGCCGGGGACCCCAGCACCACCCCCGACATCGGGTAGTCGGCCAGGAAGGCGTCCAGGCCGCTCTGGTCGTCCAGCTCGTCGACCCCCTCGCTGAGGGTGTTCACCAACGCGGCGGTCTGCACCAGCGCCACCTCGGTGTCATGAGTGAAAAGCACGTTGACTCCTGACGACGGCTCGTCTAATGTCATGAGTGTAGTCCTTCGTTGGTCATGACCTCCGCCGTGCCGGGGAGGCCGGGACCAGCACCGACCACCGCGTGGCCACGTCCGTGCGTCACCCCCGTTCCTCGTGAGGAGGCCCCCGATGAGCACCCTGACCACAGCGCCGGAGACCGTCGCCCCCGTACGCCGCTCCGGCACCGGCCTGCTGTTCGCGCTCGGCTCGTCCGCCGCCTTCGCGCTCTCCGGCCCGCTGGCCCGGGCCCTGCTGACCATCGGCTGGACCCCGGCCGCGGTGGTCACGGTCCGGATCGGCGGCGCCTTCCTGGTCCTCCTCATCCCCTGCCTGCTACTGCTGCGCCGCGACGGGCTGCCGTCGCGGCGCCAGTCCGGGCGGGCCGTGGTCTACGGCGTGGTCGCGGTGGCGCTGGCCCAGCTCTGCTACTTCAGCGCCGTGCAGTACCTGTCGGTGGGCGTGGCCCTGCTGCTGGAGTACCTGGCCCCCGTCCTGCTCATCGGCTGGCACTGGGCGCACAGTCGCCGGCGCCCGGCCACCCCGGTGTTCGCCGGGGCGGCACTGGCCTTGACCGGGCTGGTCCTCGTGCTCGACCTGAGCAGCGGCGTGACGCTCAACCCGATCGGCGTGCTCTGGGGGCTCGGCGCCGCGGTCTGCCTCTCCGGCTACTTCATCCTGAGCGAGGAGGGCGGCGGCGTGCCGCTGTCCCCGCTGCTCCTGACGACCGTCGGCACCGGGGTCGGGGCCGCGGTCATCGCGGCGGCCGGCCTGGTCGGCATCCTGCCCTTCGCGGCCAGCACCGGCCTGACCACCCTGGCCGGGACGACCCTGCCGTGGTGGGTGCCGCTGGCCCTGCTCGTGCTGGTCGCCGCCGTCCTCGCCTACCTGACCGGCATCGTCGCGGTCCGCCGGCTGGGCAGCTCGGTGGCGTCGTTCGTGTCGCTGTCCGAGGTCATCTTCGCCGTGGTCTTCGCCGTGATCCTGCTCGGCCAGCGCCCCTCGCTGACCCAGCTGCTGGGTGGGCTGCTCGTCCTGGCCGGGATCGCCGTCGTGCAGCGCACGTCCCGGTAGAGGGTGCAGAGCACGTCTCGATAAGAGGGTGCAGCGCACGTCCCGGTGAGAGGGCGGCGCAGGTCCCGACAGGAACGGTCGGGCTCTTCTCGCGCGGCCGCGCCGGTGCCAGAGTGAGGGGATCGGCTCGGACAGGGGGACACCCGTGGATGACGACCTCAAGGCCCGCATCGCGCTGACCGGGGCCATGCTCCGGTCGAGGGAGGAGCCGGAGGCCCTCGTCGAGGCGGGGCGCCATCTGTCGGTCCGGCTATACGAGCTGACGGAGGACGGACGCCTCTGGCGGGCCCTGCGTAGGGCGGGCCAGGACTCCGCTGAGGCCCAGGTGGAGCTCGCCGTGCTGCCGCTGATCAACTGGCCTCCGCTGCTCCGGGCCCTGCGCTACCAGGAGCCCCCCTCGCTCGAGTTCGTCGCCGCCGAGAGTCTCCGGTTGTTGAGCCGCGCGCAGGAGTCGCCGGCTGACCCGCCGTGGGACATGCTCCGGGAGCACCTGGCGTGGCTGGCGTCCCGGCTGGGGAAGGCCGCCGGCGAGCCCTGGGCCGGCAAGAACGACAACGCCCGGACGTGGCTGCGCTTCCAGGTCGGTCAGGCCTGGGAGGTCGTCCGTCGCCTGGATGTCGCCAAGTTGCTGTTGGGCAGCGCTCCGACCGCCGCCGACGGTGCTCTCGCGGCCTTCGCGCCGCCCCCCGTCAACCTGGTCCTGATCCTGACCAAGCTGGCGGTCGAGTTCGGGGTGTCCGCGACCGAGGAGGTGCTCGCGGCCCGGGAGCGCCGCGACGGGGACGCCTCCGAGGATCTCCTGCGCTCCCTGGTGCACAACCCCGC
Source organism: Friedmanniella sp. (assembly GCA_025964935.1). Taxonomy (GTDB): domain Bacteria; phylum Actinomycetota; class Actinomycetes; order Propionibacteriales; family Propionibacteriaceae; genus Microlunatus. The sequence goes on from JAOPXW010000075.1 coordinate 5,338, forward strand.
CTTCGCCCGGGGCCAGGCCGCCCGGGTCGGCGCCAACTTCGCGGTGTTGGCCGCCGCGGTCGAGGCGGCCGGCCTCGAGCCGGAGCTCGCCCCCAGCCCCCTGCCACCTGAGGTCGAGGTGTGCTTGACCGATCTCGACGCGTGGCACAGCTTTGTGGGGGCGGAGGTCGCGGCCTGCTGGGGGTATGTCGTGCTCTACCGGCCCGAAGCGGTGCCTCAGCTGAATGTGCTGGCTCTCGAGCTGGGCCGTCTCGCGCAGGCCGGCCGCGACTACCGCTCGGCCTTCGGCCGCGGCGACGCGGCTGGGGCTCTGCGCGCCGTGGACGAGGGTCGCCGTGCGCAGCAGAGGATGGCGGAACTGGTCGGCGACTTCCAGGTGTCGCTCAGCGAGTTCCTGCCCCCGCACCGGCCGCTCGGCCGCGGGCTGTAGGTCGGCCGGCCCGCAGTGCGGATGCGGGCAGGGCGTGGGTGCGGCGGCGGCCGGCCCGGGACCCGGAGGGCCACCCCCGGCGGAACCCGTCGTCAGCTATTTCGGGGGGAGGGTGCGGACGTAGGCCACGCCCGACTCGACCCAGCGACCCAGGTCGGCGTCGGAGGTGGTGGGGTCGACCTGCACCAGGAGCCAGCCGGCCATGGCCCGCCCCCGCATCTGGAACCGGCTGACCCGGGGGTCGAGCAGCAGGGTCTCGCTGCTCTCGGGGTCGGCGCGCAGCATCAGGCCGCTCTGCCCGCTGGCGGCGACGGCCATGTGCCCGGCGACCAGGAACGCGAGCCCCCCGAACATCGCCTTCTCCGTCAGGTCCGGCTCCGCGCCCAGCAGCTCGCGCAGCCGGTCGGCGAGCTCCTTGTCGTAGGCCATAGCCGCAGTATCGCGGGCGGCTCCGGTCCTGACCAGCCCCGGACGGACCCCGTACGGAGGGGGCTCCGACGGGTAGGGTCGCGCCATGACTGAGCCTGTCGAGGAGATCGACGTCCGCAACAACCCCGAGTCCAAGGCTGCCGCGAGCAGCATCCCCAGCCCGGTCGCCCGCGCCAGCGACGGCGGTCCCGAGCCCCGTGACGCCCCGGCGGCCGGCGAGCTGCCCGCCCCCACCAGCGGTGGCACCGCCGACGGCAACCCGGTCGCCGGTCTCGAGATCAGCGCCGAGGACGCCGAGGACGCGGTGGTGGCCAAGGACGCTCCCCTGGAGCCGGGCCAGGAGGGCCCCTACATCGCCCCCACCTCCTCCTAGTCCGACCGCCGGGGCCCCCCGCCCGACCCGCTTCCCGGCTCGTTCTGGCGGGCCGGGGGCGGCCCGCACTCGTAAACTCCTCCCGTGCCCTCCACCCCGAACCTCGCTGCGCCGGCGTCCGGGCTGCTGGTGGCCGGAACCTCCAGCGACGCCGGCAAGTCGCTGGTCGTCACCGGGCTGTGCCGGGCGCTGGCCCGCCGGGGGATCCGGGTGGCCCCCTTCAAGGCCCAGAACATGTCCAACAACTCGATGGTCTGCGCCGACGGGGCCGAGATCGGGCGGGCCCAGTACCTCCAGGCGCAGGCCGCCGGGGTGCCCGCCGAGTCCGCGATGAACCCGGTCCTGCTCAAGCCCGGCTCCGACCGGCGCTCCCACGTCGTGCTCCGGGGTCGACCCGCCGGGACCCTGGAGGCCGGGGAGTACGCCACCGGCCGGCGGCACCTGGCCGAGGCGGCGTACGCGGCGTACGCCGAGCTCGGCGAGCGCTTCGACCTGCTCGTCTGCGAGGGCGCCGGCTCCCCCGCGGAGATCAACCTCCGGGCGGGTGACTACGTCAACCTGGGGCTGGCCCGCCGGTTCGGCCTGCCGGTCACGGTGGTCGGCGACATCGACCGCGGCGGGGTCTTCGCCTCCCTGTACGGCACGGTCGCCCTGCTGGAGGAGGCCGACCGGGTCCTGGTCCGGAGCTTCCTGGTCAACAAGTTCCGCGGCGACCCGGCGGTGCTGGCGCCGGGGCTGGCCGAGCTGACCCGGCGTACAGGGGTGCCGTTCGTCGGCGTCCTGCCCTGGCTGACCGGGGTCTGGCTGGACTCCGAGGACACCCTGCAGGTGGGGGCCTGGCGCCGGTCCGGCGCCGCGCCCGGCGCCCTGCGGGTGGCCGTGGTCCGCCTGCCGCGGGTCTCCAACATCACCGACGTCGAGGCGCTGGCCGCCGAGCCGGGGGTCGAGGTGCTGGTCACCGTCGACCCGGACGTGGTCGCCGGGGCCGACCTCGCTGTGCTCCCGGGGTCGCGGTCGACGGTCTCGGACCTGGGCTGGCTGCGCTCCACGGGCCTGGCCGCCGTGCTCACCGACCGTGCCGCCCGCGGTGCGGCCACCCTCGGGGTCTGCGGGGGCTACCAGATGCTGGCCGCCACCCTCGACGACCCGATCGAGTCCGGGGCGGGCGCGGTCGCCGGTCTGGGCCTGCTGCCGACCCGCATCGACTTCGCCGCCGCCAAGGTCCTCGGCCGACCGACCGGCACCTGGCGGGGGCACCCGGTGGCGGCGTACGAGATCCACCACGGCGTGGCCACGGTGACCGGCGCCGCCGAGCCCTTCCTCGACGGGGTCCGGGTCGGGTCGGTGTGGGGCACGATGTGGCACGGCAGCCTGGAGAGCGACGAGTTCCGCCGGGCGTGGCTCCGCGAGGTGGCGGCCACGGCCGGGTCGACCTGGACCCCCGAGCCCGGCGCGGCCGCGTACGGGGCCCGCCGCGAGGCGATGATCGAGACCCTGGCCGACGCGGTCGACGAGCACGTCGACCTGGCCCGGCTGCTGGCCGACACCCGGGTCGCCGGAGCGCTGACATGAGCGTCCGGGTGCTGGTCGTCGGGATCGGGTCCGGCGTGCCGGGTCACCTCACCGGGGACGCCGTCGCGGCCCTGGAGCAGGTGGACGTGTTCCTGGTCGCCGACAAGGGCGCGGCCAAGCACGACCTGGTGGCCCTGCGCAGCGAGCTGTGTCGGACGGTCATCAGCCACGACCGGTATCGCTTCGTCGAGGTCAGCGACCCCGAGCGGGGGCCGGACCGGGAGCGCGGCACCGAGGCCTACCGGGCCGGGGTGCTGGCCTGGCACCAGGCCCGCGCCCGGCGCTACGCCGAGGTCATCGCGGCCGAGGTGGGGTCCGACGGCACCGTCGGCTTCCTGGTCTGGGGTGACCCGGCCTTCTACGACTCGACCATCCGCATCGTCGACTCGCTGACCGCGTACGGGGTCGACCTCGAGCTGACCGTCGTCCCCGGGATCAGCAGCGTCCAGCTGCTCGCGGCGCGCCACCGGATGGTGCTCAACCGGGTCGGGCAGCCGGTGCACGTCACCACCGGACGCCGGCTCCTGGCGGAGTACGACCCGTCCCTGGGTGACGTGGTGGTGATGCTCGACGGCGACCTGACCTGCGCGGGTCTCGTGTCGGCCCACCCGGACCTGGAGATCTTCTGGGGGGCTCAGCTCGGCCTGCCCGACGAGGCCCTGGCCGCCGGCCCGCTCGCCGAGGTGCTGCCGGGCATCCAGGCCACCCGCGCCGACCTGCGCGCAGCCCGGGGCTGGGTGATGGACACCTACCTGCTGCGGCCACGGAGCCCCGGGGCGTGACCGACACCGCGACCCGACCCCGCCGCCCCGGCCCGCTGCGCGCGCTGGTCACCCTGCTGGGGGCGGGGTGATCCGGCTGAGCCCGACAACGACATCACTGCCAGGCCGACACCAGCCCGAGCACGAAGAGGATCGCACGGTCATCGAGCGGGGCGGCACGCCCTGCCCTGAAGAACGACCACCAGTCGGCCCGCCTCCACGCCGGCCACGCTCAGGGCCGGAGGCGGGCCACGACTGGCGTCGCGAGATCAGGGTGGATGACATGGTCGCCCGGCGAGGTTCTCGGGTCAGCCGCGCCCCATGATCTTCTCGACGTCCATGACCAGCACCACCCGCAGCGGGTTCTCCCGGGGCGGGCGGTAGCGCTCGGTGTAGCGGCGTACGGCGTCGGCCACCGCCTCGGGGTCGCGCTCGACGTGCAGCGGCCCGCTCAGGGTCAGCCACCGGGCCCGGTCGACCTGGCACAGGGCCCCGACCGCGCCGTCCCGCCCGGCCAGCCGGGCCTTGACCGACTCCCCGCTGGTGATGACGCG
>JAOPXW010000106.1 GCA_025964935.1 Friedmanniella sp.
CGGTCGCCGTCGTCTATCCCAAGCACGAAGCCCTGCCGTGACGGGTCCGCTCCGGGTGCCGGTGGCGATCCCGGAGCCGACGCTGGACCCCCCGGCCCGGGACCGACGGAACGACAATGGGAAAGACGGGTAGCAGCAATGGATATGGCCTCTCTGGTCGTGAGCCTGGTGGTGGCGCTGGCGGTGATCTTCTTCATCGTGAACGCCGTCAAGGTGGTGCGGCAGCAGCGGGTGGGGATCGTGGAGCGCCTGGGCAAGTTCAAGCGCACCCTGGAGCCCGGACCGCACCTGGTCGTGCCGGTGCTGGACAAGGTCCGCTACAACCTCGACATGCGGGAGCACGTGGTCCCCTTCCCGCCGCAGGGGGTGATCACCGAGGACAACCTGATGGTCAACATCGACTCGGTCATCTACTTCCAGGTCATCGACCCGGTGCGTGCCGCGTACGAGGCCCAGGACTACATCAAGGCCATCGAGCAGCTGACCATGACCACGCTCCGCAACATCATCGGCGGTCTGGACCTGGAGCAGGCGCTCACCAGCCGGGAGGGCATCAACCAGAACCTGCGGGTGGTGCTGGACGAGGCCACCGGCAAGTGGGGGATCAAGGTCAACCGCGTCGAGCTGCGGGCCATCGAGCCGCCCGCGACGATCCGGGACGCGATGGAGAAGGGTGCCCGCGCCGAGCGGGACAAGCGCGCCTCCATCCTGATCGCCGAGGGGCAGCGGCAGTCGCAGATCCTCGCGGCCGGCGGGGAGAAGGAGTCGGCGATCCTGCGCGCCCAGGGTGACCGGGAGGCGGCCGTACTCCGGGCCCAGGCCGACCGGCAGGCCCAGATGCTGCGGGCCGAGGGTGAGGCGCAGGCGATCACCACGGTCTTCGGGGCGATCCACGCCGGCGAGCCGGACCAGGCCCTGCTGGCCTACCAGTACATGCAGATGCTCCCGGCCCTGGCCAAGGGGGACGCCAACAAGGTCTGGATCGTGCCGAGTGAGCTGAACAAGGCCCTGGAGGGCCTGGGCAGCGCCGTCGGCCAGATCACCTCCGCGATCCCCGGGGCCGCCAAGGGCCAGTTCGTGGCCCCGCCCAAGATCGACGTCCAGAGCGAGATCACCAAGCAGAACGCGGAGGAGGCCGAGGCGTCGGCCCGGACCGTGCAGGCCGCGATCGACGCCGCCCACGAGCTCGAGAACCCCGGACGGCTGAGCGGCGGACACGTCGCCCCGGCTCTGGGTCCTGGCTCGGAGGAGTCCGGCGCCGAAGTCCTCGGGGTTGAGCAAGACCTCGGGGTTGAGCATGACCTCAGGGTTGAGCAGGGCGCCGAGCCCGAGAGTCAGCCGGCCCCCGAGCGGTGAGCTGGACCGACCTGCTGATCCTGTTCCTGGCGGGCGGGGCGGCGGGCCTGATCAACACGGTGGTGGGGACGGGAACGCTGATCACCTTCCCGACCCTGCTGGCGCTGGGGGTCCCGCCGCTGCTGGCCAACGTCTCCAACAGCATCGGTCTGGCACCCGGATCGCTGTCCGGGGCCCTGGCGAGCCGGCAGGAGCTGGCCGGGCAGGGTCGGCGCATCCTGCGCTACGGGCTGGCCTCCCTGCTCGGGGCGGTGATCGGGGCCCTGCTGCTGCTGCGGCTGCCGTCGGCAGCCTTCGACGCGATCGTCCCCGTGCTGATCGGGCTCGGCTGTCTGCTGGTCATCATCGGGCCGCTGCTGTCCAGGAAGATCGCCGAGCGGCGTGCGCGGCTGGGTCGGGGCGACGGGCCGGTGGACGGGCCGGCCTGGCTGTTCCCGGTGATCGTCGGGACCGGGGCGTACGGCGGCTACTTCGGTGCGGCCCAGGGGGTGCTGGTGATCGCGGTGATGGGCGTGGCCCTGACCGAGAGCCTGGGCCGGATCAACGGCCTCAAGAACGTGCTGACCGCCATCGCCAACGCCGTCGCCGGCGTGGTCTTCGTGCTGATCTCCCACGTCGACTGGACGATCGTGGGGGTGCTCGCCGTCGGCTCGGTGCTGGGGGCCCAGGTCGGCGCCCGGGTCGGCCGGCGGATCCCGCCGCTGGTCTACCGGGTCGTGATCGTCTCGGTCGGGGTGGCGGCCATCATCAACCTGCTGCGCTGATCGGCGGCACCCGCAGCCGGAGGACCTCGGCGCCGGGCAGCCGGGCCAGGTCGGCTCCGGTGATGGCGATCTTGCTGCCCCGGATCCCGCTGCCGACCACCAGCCACTCCTGGGCGGCCACGTGGTCGTCGACCAGCACGGGCCAGCCCGCGGGCAGCCCGACCGGGGTGATGCCGCCGTACGCCATCTGGGTGCAGGCGACCGCCTCGTCCATCGGGGCGAAGGAGATCTTGCGGACATCGAGGTGCCGGCGGACGGTCTTGTTGATGTCGGCCCGGTCGGTGGCCAGCACCAGGCAGGCGGCCAGGGTGGTCGTCTCGGCCCGCCGGCCCGCGACGACGACGCAGTTGGCCGAGGCGGCCAGCGGGACCTCGTACGCGGTGCAGAATGCCTGGGTGTCGGCCAGGTCGGGGTCGATCGGGGCGACGAAGACGCTCAGGGGGCCGGCGGCCAGCGCGACCCGCACGGGTTCGGCCAGCAGCTCAGGGTGGTCGGTGGCGGGGCGCCAGTCCAGGGTCCCCAGGTCAGGTGTCGACATCGGCTCACTGTAGGCCGCCTCAGAGGAACAGCCGGGCCACCCCGGCGCACAGGGCGGCACAGCCCAGGCTGGTGAAGGTGCCGATGATGAACCGCTCGATGGCCCCGGTGGCCTGACCGGACTTGAGCTCGGGGTAGCGGGCGAACGCCTTCACCGCCACGATCGCGGCCAGTCCTTCGGGCCAGCCGGCCAGCAGGATGCCGAGCAGGGCCAGCCGCTCGAGCGACCCGATCCAGGCCCCACCCCGCAGGATGGTGCGCTGCACCCGCCCCGGGCCGGGCCGGGCGGAGGCGTCGGCCAGCGCCAGCACGCAGAAGGTGGCGGCGCCGCCGACCAGGACCGCCGCGGCGGCGGCCAGCGCGACTGCGAGCCACGACCAGGGGGCCGGCACCGGACCGGTGATCTCGGCCAGTAGGGCGACCCCGGCCGTCCCCACCCCGAGTCCGACGACGGCGGCGACCAGGATCGGACCCCGGCTGAGCAGGGGGCGTCCGCGGACCGTGGGCGGCACCCACACCGCCACGCTGGCCACGGACAGCACGGCCCAGAGCACCAGCGCGAGCGTCGAGGTGACGGTCACGACCGGCGGTCCGGTGCGAGGGTGGCGGGGCCCCGGGCGGCGAGGTCGGCGCGGGTGAGCAAGCGGCCCAGACCGGGAACGGCGGCCTGCTCGAGGCCCCACTGGGCGGCGTGCAGCCGTTGTCCCACCGCCTGCCGGGAGATGCCGAGCCGGGCGGCCGCCTCGGCCTGGGTCGCCCCGGTCGCCATCAGGTCAGTGGCCGCCCAGCCCGGCTCGCTCCGCCGGGCGCGGACCGCCCCGACCAGACGGAGGAACGCCTCGGCGTCCTCGTCGGCGTGGTCGACCGGCCGCGCCGCGACCACGCTGAGGTGGCTCGGGTCGGTCTTGGCCCGCTCGACCGCGGCGCGGGCGGCGAGGAACGCCCCACCCCGCGCCGACCGCGAGTCCGCCGGCAGCGGGTGCTCCAGCTCCCCGATCCCGAGTCCGATGTGCCACTGTCCCGATCGCATGAGGTCCAGGATGACAGTGACCACTGACGAAACCTGGTCCAGAACGCCCTGGAACTCGTCCCCCACCGTGCGGACGAACCCGAGGACGGCCGGGACCTGGGTCAGCCGGGCCAGCGTCGGCTCGACCAGGTCCCCGTGGTGGCGGGAGTCGATCTGGTCGACGGTCAGGGCGAAGGGCACCTAGCAAGCGTACAGGCTTGCTTCGTGGCAGAGCAAGCCTCTGGACTTGCCTAAGAGGAGGGCAAGGCTCTGAGCGCCGTGAGGGCCGGTGGGTCGACTGCGCAAGGATGGAGGGGTGAGTGCACCTCCGCCGCCTCAGCCGCATCGGGCCTACCTGTCCGGGCTCCGCCTGTCCGGTCGTCGGGTGGTCGTGGTGGGTGCGGGGGCCGTCGCCGAGCGCCGGCTGCCCCGGCTGCTCGCCTGCGGGGCGGTGGTGACGGTCGTCGCCCCCGAGGCGACCCCGGGCATCGTGGCGATGGCCGAGCGGGCCGAGGTCGTGTGGCTGCCGCGGCCGTACGCGGCGGGGGACCTGGCCGGAGCCTGGTACGTCCTCGTCGCCACCGGAGACCCGGTGGGCAACGCCGCCGCCTCGGCCGAGGCCGAGGAGAACCGGACCTTCTGCGTCCGGGCCGACCAGGCGGAGGCCGCCACCGCCTGGACCCCGGCCACCGGCGAGGTGGAGGGACTGACGGTCGGTGTGCTGGCCGGGGGACACCCACGGCGGGCCGGCCACGTCCGCGACCTGCTGCTCGACGTGCTGCGCAAGCTCGCCCAGCGGGTCGCGTGAGCGCCGGCGGCGACGGACGCCCGTGCTGACCCCTCTCACTCGGGCCGACGACGACCGGCTGGCCGACTACGTACGGCTGCGGGAGACCTCGCTGCGCCGCCACCTCGAGACCGAGCAGGGCCTGTTCATCGCCGAGGGCGAGAAGGTCATCCGTCGGGCCGTCGAGGCCGGGTACCGGCCCCGCTCGTTCCTGCTCGCCGAGCGCTGGTTGGCCGGCCTGGCCGATGTGCTGGACCGCTGGCCCGACGTCCCGGTCTACGTGGTGTCGGAGGCGCTGGCCGAGCAGGTGACCGGCTTCCACGTGCACCGCGGGGCCCTGGCCTCCCTGCACCGGGAGCAGCGGCACACGACCGCGGACCTGCTGGCCCTGCGCCGCCTGGTGGTGCTGGAGGAGATCGTCGACCACACCAACGTGGGCGCCATCCTGCGCAATGCCGCCGGCCTGGGGTGGGACGGGGCGCTGCTGGCCCCGCGCGCGGCGGATCCCCTCTACCGCCGGTCGGTCAAGGTCAGCATGGGCGCCGTGTTCTCCCTGCCCTGGGCCCGGCTGCCGGACTGGTACAGCGCCCCGGCCACCCTGGCCGGGGCCGGCTTCCTCACCGTCGCCCTGAGTCTGCGCCCCGACGCGGTCGACCTCGCCCAGGTCGCCGCCACGCTGCCGCCGGGGCAGCGGGTGGCGATCCTGCTCGGCACCGAGGGCGCGGGGCTGTCGGACCGGTGGACCGACGGGGCCGCGATCCGGGCCGTCATCCCGATGGCGGCCGGCATCGACTCGCTCAACGTCGCGGCGGCGGCCGCCGTGGCCTGCTACGCCCTGGCGGACCGCCCGCCGGGACCGCGCTAGCCCTGCACGGCCGGGGCGGGACCGCTCTCGTCTTCGTCGTCGTCGTCCTCGCTGCGGTCCCGGGGGCTCACCGGCCAGTCGTCGGGGTAGGTGTGGGCGACGTCGTCGTGCTGGGCGCGCAGCTTCTTGCGGGACCGGCCCGACAGCCGGTCGCCGAAGACCGTGCCGTTCAGGTGGTCGGTCTCATGCTGGAGGCAACGGGCCAGCAGCCCTGAGCCGAGGACCTCGACCTCGCCGCCGAACGCGTCCTGGCCGTGGCAGACCGCCACCTCGGGCCGGGCCAGCTCCATGTAGGCGCCCGGGAAGGACAGGCAGCCCTCGTCCGCCGCGTCCAGCTTGCGGTCCTTGCCCTCCGGCAGGGTCACGACGGGGTTGCAGACCACGCCGACCCGGTGGATGTGGTCCTTGTCCGGGCAGTCGTAGACGAACACCGACAGGTCCCGTCCGACCTGGGTGGCGGCCAGGCCGACGCCCTCGGCGGCGTACATGGTGGCGAACATGTCCCGGACCAGGGTCCGGAGCTCCTCGTCGAACACGGTCACGGGTCGGGTCTGGGTGTGCATGACCGGGGTGCCCCAGCGGGTGATGGGGAGGACGGTGCCCCCCACGCGCAGGTTCTCCTCGGTCAGGCCTGGTTCTTCCACGGTCACGGGGCCACGTTATCGCCCAGCCGAGGGCCCGGGTCGCGGCCGACCCCGGCTGGAACGGCCGGAACGGTGCGCTCCGACGAGCCACCGGAGTGGCGGCTTGCCACCCCGGGGGGCGGCCGACGATGGTGGGCGGGTGACCAGCGACCCGGCGGTCGGACCGCCCGCTCCGGCGGAGTTCGCGTCCGGGCCCGGCGCCGAACCGCTGCCCGCCGCCTTCGCCGACGCGCTGGTCGACTACGAGCGTCACCTCCGCCGGCAGCGGCACCTCAGCGAGCACACGGTCCGGGCCTACGCGACCGACCTGCGGGGGCTGATGACCCATCTCGCGCGGCTCCGGCTGAGCACGCTCGGCGAGGTCGACCTGCGCGCCCTGCGGAGCTGGCTGGCCCGGCAGCAGACCCTGGGCCAGTCGCGCAGCACCCTGCAGCGCCGCTCG
>JAOPXW010000114.1 GCA_025964935.1 Friedmanniella sp.
GGAGTCGGAGTCGATCCACATCTTCCGCGAGGTGGCGGCGACCTTCGCCGCTCCCGTGATGCTGTTCTCCGGCGGCAAGGACTCGGTGGTGATGCTGCACCTGGCCGCCAAGGCCTTCTGGCCCGCGCCGATCCCGTTCACGCTGCTGCACGTCGACACCGGCCACAACTTTCCCGAGGTGCTCGAGTACCGCGACCAGGCGGTCGCGTTCTACGGAGCCGAGCTGCAGGCCCTGGAGTCGGAGTCGATCCACATCTTCCGCGAGGTGGCGGCGACCTTCGCCGCTCCCGTGATGCTGTTCTCCGGCGGCAAGGACTCGGTCGTCATGCTGCACCTGGCGGCCAAGGCCTTCTGGCCGGCGCCGATCCCGTTCGGTCTGCTGCACGTCGACACCGGGCACAACTTCCCCGAGGTGCTGACCTACCGCGACGAGGCCGTGGAGTTCTACGGCGCGCAGCTCAAGGTGGCCTCGGTGCAGGACTACATCGACGACGGCCGGCTCCGCGAGCGTCCCGACGGGACCCGCAACCCGCTGCAGACCGTCCCGCTGCTGGACGCCATCACCGCGGGCAAGCACGACGCCGTCTTCGGCGGCGGGCGCCGCGACGAGGAGCGGGCCCGGGCCAAGGAGCGCGTGTTCAGCATGCGCGACGAGTTCGGCCAGTGGGACCCGCGCAACCAGCGCCCCGAGCTGTGGTCGCTGTACAACGGCCGGCACCTCCCCGGTGAGCACGTCCGGGTCTTCCCGCTCTCCAACTGGACCGAGCTCGACGTCTGGGACTACATCGAGGCCGAGAAGATCGCGCTGCCGACGATCTACTACGCCCACGAGCGCGAGGTCGCCCTGCGCGACGGGATGTGGATCGCGATCACCGACGTCACCCCGGCCCTGGCCGGGGACACCCTCGAGCGGCGCTCGGTGCGCTACCGCACCGTCGGGGACATGTCCTGCACCGCCGCGGTGCTGTCCGACGCCAGCACCGTGCACGACGTCATCACCGAGGTCGGGCTCAGCCAGCTCACCGAGCGCGGCGCCACCCGCGCCGACGACCGCATGAGCGAGGCCGCCATGGAAGACCGCAAGCGAGAGGGCTTCTTCTGATGCCACCCACCACCTTGGCCGCCAAGAGCCGGGCCGCCCAGGGCGGTCGGACGCTGCTGCGTCTGGCCACCGCCGGGTCCGTCGACGACGGCAAGTCCACCCTGGTCGGACGGCTGCTCTTCGACACCAACTCCGTCCTCACCGACACCCTCGACCACGTCGAGAAGGTGAGCCGGCGCAAGGGTCTGGAGCGAGCGGACCTGGCCCTGCTGACCGACGGTCTGCGCGCCGAGCGGGAGCAGGGCATCACGATCGACGTGGCGTACCGGTACTTCGCCACGACGGCGCGGAAGTTCATCCTCGCCGACTGCCCCGGCCACACCCAGTACACCCGCAACACGGTGACCGGGTCCTCCACCGCCGACGTCATCGTGCTGCTGGTCGACGCCCGCAAGGGAGTGATCGAGCAGACCCGCCGGCACCTCGCCGTGGCCGCTCTGCTGCGGGTGCCGCACGTCGTCCTGGTGGTGAACAAGATCGACCTGGTGGACTTCTCCGAGGAGGTCTTCGTCCGCATCGCCACCGACTTCGCGCTGCTCGCCCGGAGCCTCGGTGTGCTCGACAGCCACTGCATCCCGGTGTCGGCCCGCGAGGGCGACAACGTCGTGACCCGCTCGCACCGGACGCCGTGGTACGACGGGCCCACGGTGCTCGGCTACCTGGAGACCGTCGACGACACCCCCATCGCGGTGGGGGCCGACTTCCGCTTCCCGGTCCAGCAGGTCGTCCGGCCGCAGTCCGCGGCCCCCGCGCCCTGGGCGTCGGGCTCGCCGAAGGTCGACGGGGACTACCGCGGCTACGCCGGCAAGGTCGAGTCCGGCCGGGTCCGGGTCGGAGAGGAGATCGTGGTGCTGCCCCGCAGCAGCCACGCCGTGGTCGAGGCCATCGACACCCCGGACGGCCCCCTCGACATCGCGGTGGCCGGGCAGTCGGTCGTGCTGCGGCTGAGCACCGACATCGACGTCTCGCGCGGCGACATCTTCGCCGCGACCGACGCTCCCCCGGCCCCGGTCCGGGACCTGACGGCCACCGTCTGCTGGCTGGCCGAGCGCGAGCTGACGGTCGGGTCGCGGGTCCTGGTCCAGCACGGCACCTCGTTGACCAAGGCCATCGTCAAGGCCGTCGAGGGTGTCCTCGACCTCGACTTCGAGTCCGGCACGGTCCCGTGCTGGCGCAAGGCCGAGGCGCTGCAGCTCAACGACATCGGTCGGGTCCGGGTCACGCTGGCCTCGCCGCTGCCGATCGACTCCTACCGGGAGCACCGGACCACCGGCGCCTTCATCATCGTCGATGAGGCCGACGGCTGGACCCTGGGCGCCGGCATGGCGGGATCGACCCCGCTCTCCACCACCGATGTCCCCGGCCGCAGCGCGGCAGCTGGTGCCACCCCGACGTCCGGAAGGGGTCAATCGTGACCGCTCCCTCCTTCATCCTGCTCGGGTACGGCAGCAGCGACCCGCGCGTCGCCCAGGTCAGCCAGGAGATCCGTACGGGTCTGCTGGCCATCCGGCCCGAGCTCGACATCCAGGTCGCCTTCCTGGACCACTGCTCCCCGAGCGGGCTCCAGGTCGCCGCCAAGCTGGCGCGGAAGGGTGTGACCGAGGCGGTCTTCGTGCCGCTGCTGCTCTCGGACGCCTTCCACGCGCACGTGGAGGTGCCGGCGCTGATCGAGCAGGTCCAGGCCGCCTACCCCGACCTGCGGGTCATCGCCTCGCGCCCGATCGGTCCGGAGGCGCAGCTGCTGAGCGTCATCGACCGGCGGCTGCGGGACGCGCTGCGGTCCAAGCGGGTCTCCGAGCTCGACGGGCTGGTCTTCGCGGCCGCCGGCAGCAGCGACGTCCGCAGCAACGCCATCGTGGCGCGGCGGGCCCGGCAGTGGGCGACCCACCACCGGCTGCCGTGCGTGACCGCGTTCGCGACCGGCTCCGGTCCGACCACGGCCGAAGCCATCCGGACGCTGCGAGCGCAGGGCCGTCGGCACATCGCGGTCGGCAGCTGGTTCCTGGCGCCGGGCTCCTTCTTCACCCGGCAGGCCGAGCTGGCGTACGAGGCGGGGGCCATCGCGGTCTCCGACCCGATGGGCGGCGAGCCCGAGATCGCCGAGGTCGCGCTGACCCGCTACCTGGTCTCGGCCATGGACCTGGTCGACCTGGACACCCCGGCCGAGGTCGCCGAGGTCGTGACCGAGGAGGACTTCACCCCCGTACGGCACCTGTCGGTGGTCTCGGACAGCCTGACCGCCTGACAGCGGCGCTCAGGTGGCGGCCAGCCGGATCTTCTCGTGCTCCACGTCGAAGTCCGCGATCGGCCACTGCAGGTCGAGGGCCCGCAGGTGCTCGAGCAGCAGCTGGGCCACCGCCCAGTTGCGGTACCACTTGCGGTCCGACGGGACGACGAACCACGGGGCGTGCTGGGTGCTGCAGTTCTCCAGCGCGGCCCCGTACGCCTCTGCGTACGCCGGCCACTTCGACCGCTCGTCGATGTCGCTGGCGTTGTACTTCCAGTGCTTGGTGGGGTCGTCCAGGCGGGCGGCGAGCCGCTCCTTCTGAGTCTCCGGGGAGATGTGCAGGAAGCACTTGACCAGCACCGTCCCGTTGCTGACCAGGTCCTCCTCCCAGGCGTTGATCTCGTCGTAGCGGGCACCCCAGACCGACTCCTCGACCAGGTTGTTGACCCGGACGATCAGCACGTCCTCGTAGTGCGAGCGGTCGAAGATGCCGATCCGCCCCGGCTCGGGCAGCTGCCGCTCGATCCGCCACAGGAACGGGTGCGACCGCTCCACCTTGGTCGGGGCCTTGAACGAGGTGATGTGCACCCCCTGCGGGTCGACCATCCCGATCGCGTGCCGGATCACTCCGCCCTTGCCGGCCGTGTCCATGCCCTGCAGCACGACCAGGACCCTCTTGGTCCCGGCCAGCCCCGCCCGCCCCTGGGCGAACAGCCGCTCCTGGAGCTCGCTCAGCTCGGGGGCCAGCGAGGCCGTGATCTTCTGCGCGTCCACCTTGGTCCCGGGGAACCCCGGAGTGCCCGCGGTGTCGAGGGCCCCGATGTCCACCACGCCGGCGGGCAGCCGCAGCAGCTCCGACAGCGGGCTCAGGGTGGCGGCCGGGTCAAGGCTCTGGTCGCGCTTGGTGTCGTCGTCCTTGCTCATGGGCGCATCCTGCCACCCCCGGCCCCCAGCCGGTGCCGATGGGCCGCGACTGCCCCCGGCGTCCTCGGCTCGGCTCCGGCTCGGGCCGGACTCGGGCCGGACTTGGGCCCGACTTGGGCCCGACTTGACCCACGTTCCGACCGCTCTACACAGCTTGCAACCTGGGCCAAGCAGGCGGAACCTGGGTCTACCTACGTTCCTGAGCCGGCCTGACGCACGCCCCCCGTACGCCGCCGCTCCCGTACGCCCCTGGCCCCAGACTGCGCCCCGGGCGCCCGACTTGACCCACGTTCCGACCGCTCTACACAGCTTGCAACCTGGGCAGAGCAGGCGGAACCTGGGTCTACCTAGGTTCCTGAGCGGGGCGGACGCACTGTGGGACGATGGCGCGATGCGACTGCTGTTCGACCGCGACGGCGGGGAGCCCCGCCGCCTCACCGACCCCGACCTGGTCGAGCTGTACCGGCACCCCGTACGGGAGGACCGGCCCTGGGTCCGCAGCAACTTCGTGTCGTCGCTGGACGGGTCGGTGCAGGGGCCGGACGGTCGGGCCGGCAGCATCAACACCCCGAGCGACCAGGCGGTCTTCGCCCTGCACCGGGCGCTGGCCGACGCCATCGTGGTCGGGGCCACCACCGTGCGCGACGAGGGCTACCGGGCGGTCAACCTGGCCCCCTGGCAGTCGGAGCTGCGCCTGGCCGAGGGGCTGGCCCCCTTCCCCACCCTCGTCATCATCAGTAAGACCGCCCGGCTCGACCCCACCATCGCCGCCACCGATCCTGGGGCCGGGGGGTCGGTCCTGGTCGTGACCACCTCCGGCAAGACCCCCGAGGAGCTGGAGCCGCTGCGCCGGGCCGGCATCGAGGTGGTCGACACCCACACTCCCGACGTCGACCTGGCCGCGGTCCTGGACGACCTGGCCGGCCGCGGGCTGCCCCGGCTGCTGTGCGAGGGCGGCCCTCGCCTGCACCGGGACCTGCTGGCTGCGGACCTGGTGGACGAGATGTCGCTGACCCTGGCCCCGGTCGTCCTGGGCGGCGGGGGGCTCCGGACCACGAGCGGCGAGGCCTTCGCCGCGGCGCTCGACTTCGACCTCCAGTTCGCCCTGCTCGGCGACGACGGGGCGCTGTTCACGAACTACCGTCGGCACCCCTGAGCGGCGTCAGCCCCCTGAGCGTCAGCCCATGAGATCTCGAACGCCGAATAGCGGGTCTTTGTCCACGCCTTGGATGCACCGACCCACATTGACGCGTGGCCCTGGTGACGAACGTCGACGCCACCCGTGACGGAAACCCACCGAGGGCAGCTGACCTCGATACCCGTGCCACGGCTCTGCGACGCTATAAGTTCCGCAGTTGACACCGGGGGGCTGCGGAGCTGGGCGGGAGCGCATTGCCGCGTGCCGCCCGGTGGTCAGGCAAAGCCGTGAGGCCCCGGCGCGGGAAGAGGGCGTGTCACGATGAACCGGAGTCACGGTGCCGAGCGCGGCGACAGGACAGCGGTACCAGACCGCTCGACCCGGAGAATGCGCCGCTGGGTGGTGCTGGCGGTGATGACCTTGGCGGTGGGGTTGGCCAGCGCAGCGGTCGCGGCCGCGCCCTTCAGCTCCTCCCCACCAGCCGTCGAGGCTGCGGTGCCGCCACCTGGGGTTCAGCCGGCGGTGCAGAAGTGGCTCAAGGCCCGAGAAGAGTCGCAGATCGAGCTGAACAACGCCCTCGTGCCCTTCGTGCAGAAGACGGTGGGGAAGCCCGATGCTGCCCCGGCGGCATGTCATCGTCTGGCGAAGGCCACGAGGGTTCTGCTGAGCATGGCCGCCGCGCCGCATCCGAAAGTCGACGAACTGACCCGCGCCGGCTTGGCCAAGTTCGAGCGGGGGGCCACGGCCTGCGCGGCGGGGGATCTCGCCACTGCGGAAGGGCTGGTGGCGGAGGGTCTGGCCGAGCGTACCGCGGCCCAGGAACCGCTGGACGAGACGCTCGACGGCGACTGAGGAACGGACATGAAGAAACGGATCGCTGCCGTCACCGGCTTGCTTCTCGTCGCTGGCGCCGCCGTGCTGGGCGCGCCGCAGGCAAGCGCCACGACCACCACCCTCGCCCCCGTCGCAGACACCTACGCCCAGGCTGATGTTCCGACCTCGAACTTCGGGACGGCCGGGTCGGTGAAGGTCGACGGTTCGCCGGTCACCGTGTCCTACCTCAAGTTCGACGTGACCGGCCTGAGTGGGGCCCCGACCAAGGCCACGGTCAGAGTGTTCAAGTCGCTGTCGACCACTACCGCGATCACCCTCAAGCCGGTAGCCGACAACAGCTGGACCGAGACCGGGCTCACCTACGACAACAAGCCGGCGGTCGGCACCACCGCGATCACCCCACCGACACCGTGGGGGGCCGATGTGTGGCTGTCCTATGACGTCACCCCGCTGGTGACGGGCAACGGGCTGGTGTCGTTCGCCCTGGATACCATCAGCGCCACCAGCAAGAGCCTGCCCAGCCGGGAAGCGGCCACGAACCGGCCGCAGCTGATCCTGGAGAGCGGCACCACCACGCCCACCCCTACCCCCACGCCCACGCCGACTCCCACACCCACGCCGACCCCGACTCCCACACCCACGCCGAAC
>JAOPXW010000116.1 GCA_025964935.1 Friedmanniella sp.
CACTGGCCGCGGCGCACCCGGAGGCCGCGGCGTACGAGCCCGGCCTGGTCCTCTAGCCCGCGGGCGGCCCCAGGGCCAGCACCCGGTCGGCCGCGTCGGTCAACCGGGCGTCGTGGGAGGCCACCACCACCGCCCGGCCGGCCCGGCACGCGGCGAGCAGCGCCTGCACCACCCGCTCGGCGGACTCCTCGTCCTGCTGCGAGGTGGGCTCGTCGAGCACCACCAGCGGGGCGTCGGTGACCAGACACCGAGCCAGCGCGACGCGCTGCCGTTCCCCGCCCGAGAGGGTCGCCACGGCCTGGTCGAGCAGGGGCAGCAGCCCGAGCGCCTCGGCCGTCGCCGTCCGCGTGTCGGTCGTGCTCGGCAGGGCTTCGGCGGTGGCCGCTCGCTCTCCTGCGGGGCTCGGCCGGGTCCCGGCGACCGCCTGCCCCCCGCGTACGGCGGCGGTCAGGTCCAGGTTCTCCCGGACGGTCAGGGCCTCCACCAGCTGGGGACGCTGCGGTCCGAGCGCGAGCCAGTCCCGTCGGTGCAGGGCCCGGGCCTCGCGGTCCAGGGCCGCCCAGGCGACGCCGCCCACCCGGACCTGGCCCTCGACCGGGTCGAGCAGTCCGGCGAGCAGCCCGACGAGGGTGGTCTTGCCCGAGCCGGACGGCCCCGTCACCGCGGCCCAGCCGCCCCGCGCCAGGGTCAGGTCCAGTCCCGCGAAGAGCACCCGGGGCCCGTACGCCGCTCGCACCCCCGCCAGCTGCAGCAGGGTGTCGAGCCCGTGGTCGGCCGGGGCGACCACCGGGATCGGGGCGGCCGCCGCCCCCGCGACCACGTCCTCGGACCGGTTCCGGGCGGGGACGGTGAGGACGACCCCGTCCGGGGCGCGGCGGGCCACCAGCGGCGTACGCCGGTGCCGGGGCAGCAGGTCGGGGGGCAGCCGCAGCCAGCCGGAGGCGTCCGGCACCTGCTCGACGTCCCCGTCACCGGGCCACCACTGCTCGGCGAGCCGACCGTCCCGGATGGCCACCGTGCGGTCGGCGTACGCCTCGGCCCGGCGGTCGTGGCTGACCAGGACCAGGCTGGTCCCGGCGGTCGCGACCCGGCCGAGGAGGGTGTAGACCGCGTGGGCGGAGTCCTCGTCCAGCTCACCCGTGGGCTCGTCGGCCAGCAGCAGGGCCGGGGCGTGGGCCACGGCCGCCCCGATGGCGA
This sequence comes from Friedmanniella sp., assembly GCA_025964935.1. GTDB lineage: Bacteria > Actinomycetota > Actinomycetes > Propionibacteriales > Propionibacteriaceae > Microlunatus. Next base: position 1,198 of record JAOPXW010000116.1, read on the forward strand.
CGCGCTGCGCCTCCCCGCCGGACAGGGAGGCCACCGCCCGGTGGGCCAGCCCGGTGAGCCCGAGCTCGGCCAGCACCGCCGTCGCCCGACGGTGGGCGTCGGACGACGACGCCCCGGTGAGGCGGAGCTGGAGGGCCACGTTGTCGGTCACGTCGAGCTGGGGGAAGAGGTTGCGGCGGGCGTGCTGGTCGAGGAAGCCGACCGCGCCGGCCCGCCAGCGGCGCCGGTCGGCCCCCCGGAGCCGGTGCAGGGCCGTGCCACCCACCTCGACCGTCCCGGCGGCGACCGGCTGCTCCCCGGTGATGACCCGGAGCAGGGTCGACTTCCCGGACCCGTTGGGGCCCTGGACGACGAGCCGCTCGCCCGGGTGGATCTCGAGGTCGAGACCGCGGAGCGCCATCAGCGCTCCCTGGGGCCGGGGGTAGGCGACGAAGACGTCCCGCAGCCGCACCGTGGGCACGGCGGGGGCCGGGTCGGGCCGGCGGACGGTGGGCGTCATGTCGGCCGGATCGGGGGGCCGGACCGCCGGCGTCCCGCCGGCCCGATCGGGTCGGCTCATCGCAGGTCCGTCTCGGGTGGCTGCGGTCGGGCCGAGCGGAACGCCGTCCGCCCCGTCGCCAGCGCCACCGCCAGGGTGCCGAGGACGGCGAGCGCGACGGCGCCCGCCAGGGCGGGCGTCCCCAGCACCAGGTGCAGCGGGGGAACGACCGGACGTCCGTCCGGACCTTCGGTCAGCAGGCGGAGGGCGAGCGCGGTCATCCCGAGACCACCGCCCACCCCGATCGGGACGGCCACGGCCACCACACTGACCCAGCGGGCGGCGAGCACCCGTCGCAGACCGCCCGGGCCGATCCCGTCCAGCTCCAGGGCCAGGTGGTCCCCGGCGGCGTCCTCGACCTCGGCTCGGACCGCGACGGCCAGAGCGGCCCAGGCGAGCAGCAGGGCGAGCGCCCCGGCCACGCCCAGCAGACCCTCCGCCCGCGAGGTGACAGGGTCCCGGCTCAGCCCGGCCGCCAGGTCGGAGCGGAACCTGACCGAGGCGGCGCTCGCCGGTGGGGTGGTCAGCACCTGTCGGACCGCACCCAGGGAGGGACCGGGTGCGCTCACCCAGAGCTGGGTGACGGCGGCGGTCCCGGGGGCGGTCCGGTCCAGCAGCCGTTCCACGGCACCCCGGTCCGCCACGACGAACGATCCTTCGAGCCCCGGCATCCGGTCCAGGACCGTGACCACCCGGGCGGCGGCGGTCACCCCGTTGACGGTCAGGCCGACCCGACCGGAGGGGTCGAGCCGCCGCGCGGTCCGCCGGTCCAGGAACACCGGCAGGGGGTCCCGGTCGGACCGGGCCACGAAGCCGGGAGTCAGCACCACCCGGTCGTCGCCGATGCGGTAACGGACGGTGAGGGTGTCACCGGCGGTGACCTCGGCCTGCTCGCTGCCCCAGCCACGCCACGACCAGCCCGCCGGGGCGGGGGCCCCGTCGGGGGCCGCGAGCCGAAGCGTGCCCGAGGCCAGGGCCCGGTCGCTGCCGCCCTCGCCCACCCCGTGCTGCCGGTGCATCAGGTGGGACGCCGACTCCACGAGCTCCACCGCCCGCAGGGTCGTCGGGGTGGGCCCGAGGTCACCCAGCAGGACCTGGCCCCGCCGGGTCAGGTCGACGCTGCGCTCCCGGGCGTCGGCGCCGGCCACCCAGAGCCGCACCACCACGTCGTCGGTGGCCCCGAAGGCGGGGATCGACAGCCGGCCCGACGGGAGGGTCGGCCGGGGCCGGTCGCCCGCGCCGGGTCCGGGGTCCAGCAGCCGGGCCAGGGCGTCCGGGGCGACGGAGGACCCGGTGGTGGCCGCCGGCTCGTGCAGCGAGGTCCAGACCTCGGGGTCCAGGCCGGTCAGGGGGAGGGCGGTGGCGCCCGCGGTGCCGGCGTAGACCGTGACGGTCGAGCTGACGACCGGGTGCACGACCACCCCCGGCCCGGCCGCCTCGAGCCGGTCGACCGCCACCGCGTCCAGCGGTCCCGGCACCTGGGCGCTGGCCCCCACCGACACGTCCAGGGGCACTGCGAAGGCGGCCTGGTCGCCCGCCGAGCGGGCGAGGCTGCCCGCGTACGCGGTGGCGAAGACCAGGGAGCAGCACGCCGCCGCCACGAACCCGCTGCTGACCGCGGCCACCAGCGGCCGTCGCCGGGCGGCCAGCAGCCCCGCCTGTCGCACCACGCCCGGGAGGTGCGGGACTCGTCGGCGGGTGAGCCGCAGCCCCAGTCCCACCAGGGGGCTCCACAGCCGCGCGGCCACCAGCGCCGTCCCCAGCCCGAGCAGCAGGACGACCAGGGTCCCCGAGCCGGCGCCGGCCCCGAGCAGGACCGGGACGGCGAGGAGCACGGCCGCCCCCGCCGTGTGCAGCACCACCCGGGTGCTGCGGGCGGCGCGCTCGGGCCATCGCAGCGTCGCCACCGTGAGCAGGGTCGAGGCCAGCGCCAGCAGCAGGACGACCGGCAGCGCCGAGCCCACCGCCGTGACGGCCACGGCCCGGGCGGTGGTCGGGCCGGTCGGATCCCGGCTGCGGAACGCCACCGCGCCGGCCCCCGCGGCGAGCCCGAGCGCCAGGCCGAGTGCGACGCTCAGCACGGTCGGGACGACGGTGGTCGCCAGGATCTGGGCCTCAGTGGCGCCGCGTCGGACGAGCAGCCGGCCGGCCTGGGCGTGCCGGCGGCG
>JAOPXW010000127.1 GCA_025964935.1 Friedmanniella sp.
CCGACTGGGTCCTGGTGCCGGCCGCGCAGGCCGACCGGGCCATCGACGCTTGGCGAGCGGCCGGGCACCACATCGAGATCGAGGAGGGCGAATGAGCGTCACGCATGCCGCAGGGTTTCGGGCAGCGGGGGTGACCGCGGGTCTGAAGGCCAGCGGCAAGCCCGACCTGGCCCTGGTGGTCAACGACGGTCCGGACTACCACGCGGCTGGGGTCTTCACCGGCAACCGCGTCAAGGCGGCCCCGGTGGTCTGGTCCGAGCAGGTGCTGGCCGACTCGCGCCTGTGCGCCGTGGTGCTCAACTCCGGGGGGGCCAACGCCTGCACCGGACCCGACGGGTTCGGCGACACCCACCACACGGCCGAATGGGTCGCCGACGCGCTGGCGGTGTCCGGCAGGCCCACGGGTGCGGTGGACGTCGCGGTCTGCTCCACCGGTCTGATCGGCCTCCGGCTGCCGATGGACCTCATCGCCGACGCCCTCCCCGGTCTGGTGTCGGGGCTGAGCGCCACCGGCGGCGCGGCGGCGGCCCAGGCCATCATGACCACCGACTCGGTCCCCAAGCAGGCCACCCGCCACGACGAGGGCTGGTCGGTGGGCGGCATGGCCAAGGGGGCAGGCATGCTCGCACCCGGTCTGGCCACCATGCTCGTCACCCTCACCACCGACGCGGTCGTCGACCCCGCGCAGCTGCACGGCCAGCTGCGGGAGGCGTGCCGGCTGAGCTTCGACCGGGTCGACAGCGACGGCTGCATGTCCACCAACGACACCGTGATCCTGATGAGCAGCGGTGCCTCCGGCGTACGCCCGCTGGCGGCCGACTTCCAGGCGGCCCTGAACGAGACCTGCCTGGACCTGGCCATGCAGCTGCTGGCCGATGCGGAGGGGGCCTCGCACACCATCGCGGTCACCGTGCTGCACGCGGCCACCGAGGCCGACGCCGTGGAGGTCGCCCGGGCGGTCACCCGCTCGAACCTGTTCAAGTGCGCGATCTTTGGTGGCGACCCCAACTGGGGCCGGGTGCTGGCGGCCATCGGCACGACCACCGCCGACTTCGAGCCCGACCGGCTCGACGTGGCCTTCAACGGGGTGTGGGTCTGCGAGAACGGCGGCATCGGCGCCCCCCGCGAGCAGGTGGACCTGTCCGACCGCCAGGTGGACGTGACCATCGACCTGCGCAACGGGACCGAGCAGGCGACCGTGTGGACCAACGACCTGACCTACGACTACGTCCGGGAGAACGCGGAGTACTCCTCATGAACCCCCTCAGCACCCGCACCGACAGCCCCGTCAGCCTGGTCGAGAAGGCCTCCATCCTGACCGAGGCCCTGCCGTGGCTGGAGACGTACGCGGGCAAGACCGTCGTCATCAAGTACGGCGGCAACGCCATGATCGACGAGGACCTGAAGCGCGCGTTCGCCCAGGACATCGTGTTCATGAAGCGCTGCGGCGTGCACCCGGTCGTGGTGCACGGCGGCGGCCCGCAGATCTCCTCGATGCTCAAGCGGCTCGGGATCGTCTCGGAGTTCCGGGGCGGCTTCCGGGTCACCAGCCCGGAGGCGATGGAGGTCGTCCGGATGGTCCTGGTCGGCCAGGTCGGGCGTGACCTCGTCGGTCTGATCAACAGCCACTCGACGGTGGCCGTCGGGCTCTCCGGTGAGGACGGCGGGCTCTTCACCGCCGAACGCCGGAGCGCCCTGGTCGACGGCGAGGAGGTCGACCTCGGCCTGGTCGGGGACGTGGTGTCGGTGCGGACCGAGGCCATCCTGGGTCTGATCGCGGCCGGCAGCGTCCCGGTCGTGGCCAGCATCGCCCCCGACGTGAGCGGCGTCGTGCACAACGTGAACGCCGACACGGCCGCCGCCGCGCTGGCCGTCGCCCTGGGCGCGGAGCGGCTGGTCGTGCTCACCGACGTCGAGGGTCTCTACCGCGACTGGCCGGCCAGCAAGGAGATCGTCAAGGAGCTGTCGGCCACCGAGCTGCGCGCGCTGATTCCCACCCTCCAGTCGGGCATGGTACCCAAGATGGAGGCATGCCTGCGCGCGGTCGAGGGCGGCCTGACGCGGGCCACCGTGACCGACGGCCGCGTCCCGCACGCCCTGCTGCTGGAGATCTTCACCAACGCCGGCATCGGCACCATGGTCACCCAGGACGGCCTGATCCGGCTGGGCAGCCGCGTCTTCTCGCGCGACGAGGGCATCCCCCCGCACGAGCTCACCAACGGCGAGTTCGGGTTCGGCGACCTGCCGGCCCCGGTCCCGCCGTCCACGACGAAGGAGAACCCCTGATGACCAGCGACGTCGCCGTGGTCGCCGAGGCCCTGCAGGGTCTTCCCGGCCAGAGCTCGGCTGCCGTGCTCGAGGCGTACAGCGGGGCCGTGATGAACACGTTCGGCCTGCCGAAGCGGGTCTTCGTCCGCGGGGAGGGCTGCTACGTCTGGGACGCCGACGGCCGCCGCTACCTGGACCTCCTGTCCGGCATCGCGGTGAACGCCCTCGGCCACGCCCACCCGACCGTGCTGTCCGCGGTGACCGGCCAGATCGCCACCCTGGGGCATGTCTCCAACTTCTTCGCCACCCCGGCGCAGGTCGCCCTCGCCCAGCGGCTCGGCGCGATGACCGGGGCCGAGCAGGCCCGGGTCTTCTTCACCAACTCCGGCACCGAGGCCAACGAGGCCGCCTTCAAGCTCACCCGGATGACCGGCCGGACCCGCATCATCTCCACCGAGGGCGCCTTCCACGGCCGCTCGATGGGGGCCCTGGCCATCACCCACAACCCCCGGTACCGCGCCCCGTTCGAGCCGCTGCCCGGGGACGTCACCTTCGTCCCGTACGGCGACCCCGAGGCTCTGGCCGCCGTGGTGGACGACACCGTGGCGGCGGTCGTGCTGGAGCCGATGCAGGGGGAGAACGGCGTCGTGGTGCCGCCGCCGGGCTACCTGGCCCGGGCCCGGCAGATCTGCGACGCCAGCGGTGCCCTGCTGTGGATGGACGAGGTGCAGACGGGCATGGGCCGCAGCGGCTGCTGGCTGGTGCACGTCGACGAGGGCGTCACGGCCGACATCGTCACCCTGGCCAAGGGCCTGGGCAACGGCTTCCCGATCGGGGCCTGCATCGCCACCGGGCGCGCCGCCGGGATGCTCGGCCCGGGCAGCCACGGCAGCACCTTCGGCGGCAACCCCGTCGCGGCGGTCGCCGGGCTGGCGGTGATCGGGGTGATCGAGCGGGACGGTCTGCTCGAGCACGCCACCGCCATGGGCCAGCACCTCGCCGACGCCATCCTGGCCCTGGGCCATCCCCTGGTCAGCGGCGTACGGGGCCGTGGCCTGCTCCGTGGTGTGACGCTGACCGCGCCGATCGGCCCGGCCGTCTCCGACGCAGCCCTGGCGGCCGGCTTCATCGTGAACGCCCCCCGCCCCGACGTCCTGCGGCTCGCGCCGCCCCTCATCATCACCGCGCCCCAGCTCGACACCCTGGTGGCCGCGCTGCCCGGGTTGCTCGACACGGCCGCCAAGGAGCAGTCATGACCCTGCGTCACTTCCTCGCCGACGACGACCTGACCCCGGCGGAACAGGAGCAGATCCTGGACCTGGCCGACGCCTTCAAGGCCGACCCGTACGAGCGCCGCCCGTTCGCGGGACCCCGGGCGGTGGCCGTGCTCTTCGACAAGGCCTCGACCCGCACCCGCATCTCGTTCGAGTCGGGGATCGCCGAGCTCGGCGGCCACCCCCTGATCATGGACTCCTCGCTGTCCCAGCTGGGTCGCGGGGAGCCGATCAGCGACACCGCGCGGGTGCTCAGCCGGCACGTGGCGGCCATCGTCTGGCGCACCTCCGGCCAGGAGCGGCTGCAGGAGATGGCCGACTTCGCCTCGGTCCCGGTCATCAACGGCCTCACCGACTCCTACCACCCGTGCCAGGTGCTGGCCGACCTGCAGACGGTCCGGGAGCGCAAGGGCCGGCTGGCCGGACTCCGCCTGGCCTACGTCGGCGACGCGGCCAACAACATGGCCCACTCCTACGCCCTCGGCGGCGTGCTCGCCGGCATGCACGTCACCCTGGCGGGTCCCCCCGGCTTCCAGCCCGACCCGGTCATCGCGGACCGCGCGCACGCCCTGGCCACCCGGACCGGGGGGAGTCTGCGCATCCACGACACCGCGGAGGAGGCGGTCCGCGGCGTCGACGTCGTGGCCACCGACACCTGGATCTCGATGGGCCAGGAGAACGACGGCCTCGATCGCGAGGCGATCTTCGCCCCGTACGGGGTCACCGTCGACCTGCTGGCCGCGGCCGACCCCGAGGCCATCGTGCTGCACTGCCTGCCGGCCTACCGCGGCAAGGAGATCGCGGCCGCGGTCATCGACGGACCGCAGTCGGTGGTCTGGGACGAGGCCGAGAACCGTCGGCACGTTCAGAAGGCCATCCTGGCGTTCCTCGACGAGGCCGCCGGCGGGGGACGGTGACCGTGCCCAGGCGGGCGGTGGCGCCGGTGGAGGAGGACGGTCCACCCGCCCCGGCCCGTCCGGGACTGCGCACCATCCCGCTGACCAAGACCTCGCGGCACGCCAAGATCATCGCCCTGCTGGAGCAGCACGAGGTGCGGTCCCAGACCGAGCTCGCCGAGCTGCTCGCGGCCGACGGTGTGCAGGTCACCCAGGGGACGCTGTCGCGCGACCTGGTGGAGGTGGGGGCCCTGCGGCTGCGCGGTCCCAGCGGCCACCTGGTGTACGCCGTCCCCGGCGACGGGGGCGACCGCACCCCGCACGTCGGCGAGTTCGCCACGTTCGAGGCCAAGCTGGCCCGCCTGTGCGGCGAAGTCCTGGTCTCGGCCGAGGCCTCGGCCAACCTCGTGGTGCTGCGCACCCCGCCCGGGGCGGCGCAGTACTTCGCCTCGGCGATCGACCGGGTGGGCTGGGACGCGATCCTGGGCACCATCGCCGGCGACGACACGATCCTGCTGATCACCCGCGGCCCTGACGCCGGGGCCGAGATCGCCGAGCTGTTCCTGCAGATGAGCGCGGGCACCCGCGTGGTCCCACCGGCCGACCCGCCGCCGGACCGCGATCCCGCGCCGTCCCCTCTCCGCCCCCCGGCCGGCCGCACCGACGGCTCCCCAGCAGAAGGGCTCACCCCGTGAGCGACGTCTCGTCCGAGAAGACCCAGCAGGGACGGCTGTGGGGGGGCCGGTTCGCCGGTGGCCCCGCCGAGGCCATGTTCGCGCTCAGCCAGTCCACCCAGTTCGACTGGCGGCTGGCGCGCTACGACATCGCCGGCTCCCGCGCCCACGCCGCGGCCCTGCACCGGGCCGGGTTGCTCACCGACGACGAGCTGGACGGGATGCGGGCGGCCCTGGACCGGCTCGACGGCGAGGTCGAGTCCGGTGACTTCGGTCCGGCGCCGACGGACGAGGACGTGCACGGTGCCCTGGAGCGGCGGCTGATGGAGATCGCCGGCCCCGACCTCGGCGGCCGGCTGCGGGCCGGGCGCTCCCGCAACGACCAGATCGCCACCCTGATCCGGATGTACCTCCGCGACGCCCTGCGGCTGCTGGCCCGGGAGGTGCACGACGTGGTGGCCGCGCTCACCGGGCAGGCCCGCACCCATCTCGGGGTGGCGATGCCCGGCCGGACCCACCTGCAGCACGCCCAGCCCATCCTGCTCTCGCACCACCTGCTGGCCCACACCTGGCCGCTGCTGCGCGACTGCGACCGGCTCCAGGACCTGGACCGGCGGCTGGCCGTCAGCCCGTACGGCTCCGCCGCGCTCGCCGGCACCTCCCTGGGGCTGGACCCGACCTTCGTAGCGGCCCAGCTGGGGTTCGCCGGCAGCGTGGCCAACTCCATCGACGGCACCGCCGCCCGGGACCTGGTCGCCGAGGCGTGCTTCGTGGCCGCGCAGGTCGCCGTCGACCTCTCCCGTCTCAGCGAGGAGGTGATCCTGTGGTCGACCCACGAGTTCGGGTTCGTCACCCTCTCCGACGCCTGGTCGACCGGGTCCAGCATCATGCCGCAGAAGAAGAACCCGGACGTGGCCGAGCTCGCCCGGGGCAAGGCGGGTCGGCTGATCGGCAACCTGACGGGGCTGCTGGCCACCCTGAAGGGCCTGCCGCTGGCCTACAACCGTGACCTGCAGGAGGACAAGGAGCCGATCTTCGACTCCCTGGACCAGCTGCTGCTGCTGACCCCGGCCGTGGCCGGGATGATCGCGACCCTGACCTTCCGTCCGGAGCGTCTGGAGTCGCTGGCTCCGCGGGGGTTCTCGCTGGCGACCGACGTGGCCGACTGGCTGGTGCGCCAGCGGGTCCCGTTCGCTCAGGCCCACCACATCGCCGGATCGGCCGTCCGGTTCTGCGAGGCCGCGGGGATCGAGCTGTCGGACCTGACCGCTGACCAGCTGCCGCTGATCTCGGAGCACCTGCAGCCGCCGGTGCTGGAGGTGCTCACTGTGCACGGGTCGATCGACAGCCGCAGTGGGCGGGGCGGGACCGCCACCAGCGCCGTACGGGATCAGCTCGGGGAGGTCGAGGCGGCGCTGGCGCAGGTCGACGCCTGGGCCCAGGCTGCTCCCGACGCCGCCGAGTCACTGGCCCGGTGGCATCGCGACCACCCCGGACGCCGGGACGCCTGAGTGGTCGGGCACCCGCAGGGCCGACGCCCGGCAGTAAGGTCGTGCCGACCGCGGACGGCGACCGTCCGCTGACCTGGACGGAGTTCTGACCCGTGAGTGCTGTTCTGGACGAGCTCAAGTGGAGGGGCCTGCTGGCCAACTCCACCGACGAGGGGGCGCTGTCGGCGCACCTCGACGAGGGGCCGGTCACCTTCTACGTGGGGTTCGACCCGACGGCACCCAGCATCCACTTCGGCAACCTGGTGCAGCTGATGGTGGCCCGGCACCTGCAGCGGGCCGGTCACCGGCCGCTGCTGCTGGTGGGTGGGTCCACCGGGATGATCGGGGACCCCAAGGACTCCGGCGAACGGGTGCTCAACACCAAGGAGACCGTGGCCGCGTGGGTGGAGAACATCCGCCGGCAGGTCGAGAAGTTCGTGGACTTCCAGGGTGAGAACGCCGCGGTGGTGGTGAACAACCTGGACTGGACGGGACCGCTGTCGGTGCTGGACTTCCTGCGTGACGTGGGCAAGCACTTCCCGGTCAACCGGATGCTGGCCCGCGACGTGGTGCGGAACCGGCTGGAGGACGGGATCTCCTACACGGAGTTCTCCTACGTGCTGCTGCAGTCGCTGGACTACCTGGAGCTCTTCCGCACCCGCGGCTGCACCCTGCAGTTCGGGGGGAGCGACCAGTGGGGCAACATCACGGCCGGCGTGGAGCTGGTCCGCCGGGCGGAGGGGGCGCGGGTGCACGCGCTGGCCACCCCCCTGCTGACCAAGGCCGACGGGTCGAAGTTCGGCAAGACCGAGACCGGGACGGTCTGGCTCGACCCGACCATGACCTCGCCCTACCGGTTCCACCAGTTCTTCCTGAACGCCGAGGACGAGAAGGTGGTCGAGTACCTCAAGGTGTTCAGTCCCCGCACCCGGGAGGAGATCGACGACCTCGACCGCCAGACCCAGGAGCAACCCCACCTGCGAGCGGCGCAGAAGGCCCTGGCCGACGACGTGACCGCGCTGGTGCACTCACCCGCCGACCGGGACGCCGCCGTCGCCGCCGCCTCGGCCCTGTTCGGTCGTGCCGACCTGGGGGCCCTGGAGGCGGGGTCGCTGGCCGACGTGGTGGCGGAGATCGGGGGAGTGGAGATCGACACCTCGACCGGTCGGCCGTCCGTAGTCGAGGTGCTCGAACGCAGTGGGGTGGTGACCAGCCGCTCGGCGGCCCGCCGCGCCATCGCCGAGGGGGGCGCCTACCTCAACAACCGCAAGCTCACCGACCCGGAGGCGCTCCTGGGGGACGCCGAGTCCGACCTGCTGCACGGGCGCTTCACGGTGGTGCGGCGAGGGAAGAAGACCGTCGGCGCGGTGGTGCTGACCGGTTCCAGCCCAGCCTGACCCGGCTTGACCAGGCCGGGGACGGTCGGTGGTCGGCTGGGCACCCGCCCGTACGGTGGTGGCCGACGCGTGCGGCGCGGGCTCGACTTGACCCGGACCGAAATCCCGTCGTAACCTTCTCTACGCCTCGCCGAGAGAACGGGACGCCAGCAAGATCAGGCGGCCCGGCCCGAAGAGGACACCCGCCGTCACAGCAGACCGGATCGGTGTGCGCTCGTGTCAGAGCCCACCAGACTCCGGGCTACTGGCGCGGCCGGGGGAGCTGGAAGCCAGATTGACTCCGGTTGGTCAGGTGTGTAATGTGGAGAGAGTCGCAGGAAGCCGGGACGGGAGACCGATCCGATGGAGCTGCGGCCCAACCCACCAGCAATTGATCAGGTCGTTCTGCACGTCAGAAAAGCCTGATATTGCGCTGGAGGATTGGAAGAAGATGGAATTGACGCCGATTTGACGGGGGCAAGGAAACCTTCTAAAGTTTATCGAGTTGCCCCAAGCGAGTGTTTATCACTGGCGCGGTGTGCGCCCGAAGTTTGAGAACTCAACAGCGTGCTAAAAGTCAATGCCAAATATGCACTAAAGATACCCCGTGCT
>JAOPXW010000113.1 GCA_025964935.1 Friedmanniella sp.
CTACGCGCTGAGCTCGGCGTACGAGCAGGACTGGCAGGCTCAGGGCTTCAGCCAGGGGTGGACCGACCGGCTCGGGGTCCGACCGGAGTGGCGCGGACGCGGCATCGCCTCGGCCCTGCTCTACAGGTCCATGCAGTCCTTCCGGGCCGCCGGCCTGGACGCCGCCGGTCTGGGGGTCGACGCCGACGACGAGAAGGGGGCGGTGCGGCTCTACGAGCAGCTGGGCTACCGCCCGGTGAGCATGTTCGTGACCTACGTCCACGACGAAGCCCGATAGGATCTTTCTCCATGTCGGGTCATTCCAAGTGGGCAACCACCAAGCACAAGAAGGCCGTGGTCGACGCACGCCGGGCCAAGTCCTTCGCCAAGCTCATCAAGAACATCGAGGTCGCGGCCCGGATGGGTGGCGGGGACGTCCAGGGCAACCCCACCCTGTACGACGCGATCCAGAAGGCCAAGAAAACCTCGGTCCCCAACGACAACATCGAGCGGGCGGTCAAGCGGGGCTCCGGGGCGGAGTCCGGCGGGGCCGACTACGAGACGCTGATGTACGAGGCGTACGGCCCGGCCGGGATCGCCCTGCTGATCGAGTGCCTGACCGACAACCGCAACCGGTCGGCCTCGGAGGTCCGGATCGCGGTCCTGCGCAACGGCGGCACGATGGCCGACGCCGGCTCGACCGCGCGGATGTTCAACCGCAAGGGCGTGGTCACCCTGGCCAAGCAGCAGGACGGCCGCACGATCACCGAGGACGACGTGCTCGAGGCCACCCTCGACGCCGACCCCGAGGAGGTGCTGGACCAGGGCGACACCTTCGAGGTGATCAGCGACCCGGCCCACACCGTGCAGGTCCGGACCGCGGTCCAGGAGGCCGGGCTGGACTACGAGTCGGCCGAGGTGTCCTTCGTGCCCGAGTTCACCCAGGAGGTCGACGCGGCCACCCTGGAGAAGGTCATGAAGATCATCGACGCCCTCGAGGACTCCGACGACGTCCAGACCGTCTACGCGAACTTCGACGCCTCCGACGAGGTCCTGGCCAGCCTGAGCTGACCGGGGCCCGCCCGGGAGCCGGCGGCGGCGTGTCGGCCGGTCCCCGCCCGGCCCGGCCGCCTACGCTGAGCGAACATCTGTTCGTATACGTGGCGTAGGGAGTCCCCATGCGGGTGCTGGGCATCGACCCCGGGCTCACCCGGTGCGGTTTCGGGGTGGTGGACGGCGTCCCCGGCCGGCCGCCCCGGCTGCTGGGGGTCGACGTGGTGCGGACCCCGGCCGAGCTCGACGTGGCCCGCCGGCTGGTCGGGATCGAGGCCGCGGTGGAGGAGTGGGTCACGACCTACCGCCCGGAGTCGGTGGCGATCGAGCGGGTGTTCGCCCAGCACAACGTGGCGACCGTGATGGGCACCGCGCAGGCGGCCGGCGTGGCCATGCTGGTGGCGGCGAGGCGCGGCATCCCGGTCACGCTGCACACCCCGAGCGAGGTCAAGGCCGCCATCACCGGCTCCGGTCGGGCGGCCAAGCCCCAGGTCGGGCTGATGGTCGCGCGCATCCTCGGCCTGGACGCCGTGCCCAAGCCGGCCGACGCCGCCGACGCGCTGGCCCTGGCCATCTGTCACGTCTGGCGGGGCGGGCAGAACGCCCGCGTCAGCGCCGCCCTGGAGGCGGCGGCGGCCCAGTCGGCCCGGCAGCGCCGGGCGTTCCTGGCCGCCACCCGGAAGGAGACCCTGTGATCGCCCAGCTCAGCGGCACCGTGCTGCAGGCCGGACCGACGTCCGTGGTCGTGGAGGTCGGAGGCTTCGGCGTCCTGGCCCTCTGCAGCCCGGCCACCATCGCCGACCTGCGGGTCGGCCAGCGGGCCACCCTGGCCACGGCGCTGATCGTGCGGGAGGACTCCCTCACCCTGTACGGCTTCGCCACCACCGAGGAGCGGGAGTTCTTCGAGCTGCTGCTGACCGCGACCGGCGTCGGGCCCAAGCTGGCCCAGGCCGCGCTGGCCGTGCTGTCCCCGAAGGCACTGCGCAGCGCCATCGCGCAGGAGAACCTGGTGCAGCTCTGCAAGGTGCCCGGAATCGGCCGCAAGGGCGCCCAGCGGATGGTGATCGAGCTCAAGGACAAGATCAACACCCTCGGCCTGGCCGACGACCCCGTACGGCCCGAGGTGGGCGTGCCGCTGTGGCGGGAGCAGGTCGGCCAGGGGCTGCAGGGGCTGGGCTGGTCGGCCAAGGACGCCGAGCTGGCCTGCGCCGAGGTGGAGTACCTCACCCTGGAGGATCCCGACGTCGCCGTCCCGGTGCTGATGCGGGCCGCGCTGCAGACGCTGGCGCGCCGATGACGCGAGCAGCGGGCCCGCGTCGGTCCGCCCCCGGGAGCCGGACGTGGTGAGCGAGGAGCTGGCCGGGCTGATCCGGTCCGACGCCGACCCGGAGGAGCGCGCGGCGGAGTCGGCCCTGCGGCCGATCTCACTGGAGGATTTCGAGGGTCAGCCGCGGGTCAGCGACCAGCTCGGGTTGGTGCTGGAGGCCGCACGGCACCGGGGCGGCGTGCCCGACCACGTCCTGCTGTCGGGCCCACCCGGGCTGGGCAAGACCACCCTCGCCATGATCATCGCCGGGGAGATGAACGCCCCGCTGCGGATCTCCAGCGGCCCGGCCATCCAGCACGCCGGGGACCTGGCCGCGATCCTGTCCGGTCTGGTCGAGGGCGAGGTCTTCTTCCTGGACGAGATCCACCGGATGTCGCGTCCGGCCGAGGAGATGCTGTATCTGGCCATGGAGGACTTCCGGGTGGACGTGGTGGTGGGCAAGGGCCCCGGTGCCACCGCCATCCCCCTGGAGATCCCCCGCTTCGTGCTGGTCGGCGCGACCACCCGGGCCGGGCTGCTGCCGGGCCCGCTGCGGGACCGTTTCGGCTTCACCGCCCAGCTCGACTTCTACGACACCACCTCACTCGAGCACATCGTGCACCGCTCCGCGCTGCTGCTGTCGGCCCGGCTCGACTCCGCCGCGGCCCTGGAGATCGCGTCCCGGTCCCGGGGCACCCCCCGGATCGCCAACCGGCTGCTGCGCCGGGTCCGCGACTACGCCCAGGTGCGGGCCGACGGTCGGATCACCCAGAGGGTGGCCCAGGCCGCCCTGGAGCTGTACGAGGTCGACGAGCTCGGTCTGGACCGCCTGGACCGCGGCGTGCTGACGGCGATGTGCCGGCGGTTCGGGGGCGGCCCGGTGGGCCTGTCGACGCTGGCGATCTCGGTCGGGGAGGAGCGCGAGACCGTCGAGGAGGTCGCCGAGCCCTTTCTGGTCCGGCAGGGTTTCCTGATGCGCACCCCGCGTGGTCGCGTCGCGACCCCGGCCGCCTGGCGGCACCTCGGCCTGACCCCGCCGAAGGGTGCCACAGGGGAGTCCTGGGACCCCGATCTCTTCGCCTAGGCACATGCGAGACCCTCCGCAGGCGCGGCGGGATGCGTTTTTTCCCGGTTCCCTAGGTAGAGTACGGCGGTCGGTGCCCCGCGCTTCGAGCGCAGTTCTGACCTGTCCGCTGATGTCGTCGAACGGTGAACGCCCACCCGCGCCGCCTTGAGAAAGCTGGAGCCATGCCGCAACAGTTCAACACGCTGATCCTGATCGTCCTGATGGTCGTGGCGTTCTACTTCCTGATCATGCGTCCCCAGAAGAAGCGGCAGCAGGCCCTCGCGAAGACCATGCGGGAGCTCGAGCCCGGCACCCGGGTGCTGCTCGGCAGCGGTGTCTTCGGCACCGTGGTCTCGGTCGGGGAGAAGCAGGCCGTCGTGGAGATCGCCCCCGGGGTCGAGATGACCGTGCTCAAGCAGGCCATCGTCCGTCGGGTCACCGACACCGACGAGGACGGCCTCGGCGAGGACGACAGCTACGACGACGAGCTCGAGACCACGAGTGACGCGACGACGACCGACCCCGCGGTCACCCCCGCCCCGGAGTACCCGAGCCAGCCGCAGGACAACACGGGGTCCGAGCCCCGCCGTACCAACCTCTGAGTCTCCCCCGAACGTTTAGGACACGCCTCACGTGGCAACGACAAGTGGCCGTCCTGGCCGCACCCTGATAGCTCTTGCCGTGCTGGTTGCGGGTCTGATCAGCCTGATGGCGGTCAGCAGCTCCTGGGTGCCCAAGCTGGGCCTGGACCTGCGCGGTGGGACCACCATCACGCTGACGGCGCAGAACACGACCGGCAGCGGCACGGTGGACCCCAACAGCCTCCAGCTCGCCAAGACGATCATCCAGAACCGGGTGGACAGTCTGGGCGTCGGGGAGTCCGAGGTGACCACCGCGGGCGACAAGCAGATCGTGGTCAGCGTCCCCAACGTGCAGCGCGACGAGCTGGTCCGCCTGGTCGGCCAGACCGCCATCCTGCGGTTCCGGGCCGTGTACGCGGCGGAGCAGGTCACCCCGCCGGTCACCACGGACCCCAGCGCCTCGGCGACCGGTGACCCGAACGCCACCGCCGCGCCGAGCAGCACGCCCACGGCCGGCTCCGGCAGCTCGGCCTCCGCGTCGGCCGCCGCCCCGAAGCCCAGCGCCAGCAGCACCGGGAACAACCGACCGATGCCCGCCCTGCCGACCGCCCCGCCCGGGCCGGTCGTCCAGTGCAGCCAGGAGGCGGCGGGGGTCGCCCCCGACAAGGCCATCGACTGGCAGCCCACCCAGAACTGCCAGAGCCAGTTCGCGGCGTACACCTGCGACCAGGTCCAGACCGAGATCCCGGACCAGCCGCTGCTGGCCTGCGACCAGACCAAGACCAGCAAGTACCTGCTCGGTCCGGCGCTGATCGAGGGCAACCAGCTGACCGGTGCGAACGCCGGCATCCCGCAGAACAACCTCAACTGGGTGGTCAACCTCACCTTCAACGCGGCCGGTGCCACCGCCTTCGAGAAGGCCACCGGCACCCTGGCCCAGCGCACCGACCCCGAGAACCGGTTCGCGATCGTCCTGGACGGCGAGGCCATCTCGGCCCCGTCGGTCAGCAGCGCCATCCCCGGTGGCCAGGCGGAGATCTCGGGCAGCTTCAACCAGAAGTCGGCCACCGAGCTCGCCAACGTGCTGAAGTACGGAGCCCTGCCGCTGGCCTTCGAGGTCTCCGAGGTCAACAACGTCTCGGCCACCCTGGGCGGGGAGCAGCTGCACGCCGGCATCATCGCCGGGCTGGTCGGTCTGGCCCTGGTGGTCGTGTTCTGCTTCCTCTACTACCGCGGACTCGGCCTGGTCGTGGTCGCCTCGCTGGCCATCGCGGGGATCATCACGTACGCCTCCATGGTCCTGCTGGGCAGCTCGGTGGGCTTCGCGCTGAATCTGCCCGGGATCGCCGGGGCGATCGTGGCCATCGGGGTGACGGCGGACAGCTTCGTCATCTTCTTCGAGCGCATCCGCGACGAGGTGCGCGAGGGCCGCAGCCTGCGCACCGCAGTGGAGACCGGGTGGCGGCGGGCCCGGCAGACCATCCTGATCGCGGACGCGGTCTCGATGCTGTCGGCGGTGATCCTGTTCATCCTGGCCATCGGGTCGGTCAAGGGCTTTGCCTTCACCCTGGGTCTGACCACCCTGATCGACGTCCTGGTCGTCTTCATCTTCACCAAGCCGCTGATGACCCTGCTGGCCCGGACCAAGTTCTTCGGCGGCGGCCACCGGCTGTCGGGTCTGGACCCCGAGCACCTGGGGGTCAAGGCGCTGCCCGGCCTCCGCCGGCGGCCCGGCACGGCCCGCGTCGCGCCGCCGGCCCCCCTGACTGAGAAGGAAGCCTGATGTCCCGGTTCAGCAACCTCGGACACCGGCTCTACACCGGTGAGATCTCCTACGACTTCATCTCCCGGCGGCGTCGCTGGTATCTGCTGTCGGCGATCCTGATCTCGATCTCGATCATCGCGCTGCTCGCCCGCGGACTGGTCTTCGGGATCGAGTTCCGTGGCGGGGCCGACTTCCGCGCCCCCGCCCAGGTCACGAGCCAGAGCATCGCGCAGCTGCGGGCGGCCCTGGACACCTCCGGGGTGCCCGACCTGCGCGAGGCGACGGTCAACACGATCGGCAACAGCCAGGTGCGGGTGCAGACCCGCACACTCGACCCGACCACCGAGGTGCCCAAGGTCCGGGCCGCCATCGGGCAGGTGGTCGGCGTCCCCGCCGACCAGGTCGACTACAGCCTGATCGGCGCCTCGTGGGGCGGCCAGATCACCGAGCGGGCCCTGATCGCGCTCGCGGTCTTCCTGGCCCTGGTCGGGCTGGTCATCTGGGCCTACTTCCGCAACGGGACGATGTCGGCGGCCGCCCTGGTCGCGCTGGGCCACGACCTCATCCTGACCGTGGGGATCTACGCCCTGGTCGGCTTCACCGTCACCCCGGCCACCCTGATCGGGGTGCTCACCATCCTGGGCTACTCGCTCTACGACACTGTCGTCGTCTTCGACAAGGTCCGCGAGAACGTCCGCGACATCCGGTCCAGCACGACCCGGACCTACTCGGAGGCGGCCAACCTGGCCGTCAACCAGGTGCTGGTGCGCTCCATCAACACGACCGTGATCGGCGTCCTCCCGGTGGCGGCGCTGCTGTTCGCCGGGGCCGTCATCCTGGGCGAGGGCCCGCTGAAGGACCTTGCGTTGGCCCTGTTCGTGGGCATGATCTCGGGGGCCTACTCCTCGATCTTCATCGCCACCCCGCTGCTGGCCCAGCTCAAGGAGCGCGATCCCGAGATGCGCAAGCTGAGCGCCCGGATCGCGGCCCGACGGGCCAAGGAGGGCCGCAGGGCCTCAGGTGAGGACGGCCCGGCCGCCGACCTCAACGTCGGCGACGGCGCCCTGGCCGGTGCCCCGGCGATGACGGTGACCACGGTCGGCGGTGCCCGCCCGGTGACGGTGCAGGCGTACGGGGACGGCAAGCGTCCGCAGCCCCAGCACAGGCCCCGCAGCCAGCGGAAGAAGTAGCCCTCCGATGCCGGTGGACCTCGGCTCCCTCCTGCTCGACGTGCACGACTTCCCGCAGCCGGGCGTGGTGTTCAAGGACGTCAGCCCCCTGCTGGCCTCCCCGGCCGGGATGCGCGCCGCGGTCGATGCACTGGCCGCCACGGCCCCGACCGGTGTCGACCTGGTGGTGGGGATGGAGGCCCGTGGGTTCCTCTTCGGGATGCCGGTCGCGATGGCCCTGGGGGTCGGGTTCGCGCCCGTCCGCAAGCCCAGCAAGCTGCCCCGTGAGACGGTCAGCGTGACGTACGACCTCGAGTACGGCACCGAGACGCTGGCCCTGCACGCCGACGCCGTAGGCCCCGGTGACCGGGTGCTGGTGGTCGACGACGTGCTGGCGACCGGCGGCACCGTGGCCGCGACGGTCGCCCTGGTCGAGCGGCTCGGCGGCACCGTGGTGGGGGTCTCGGTCCTGCTCGAGCTCGCCTTCCTGGCGCCACGGGAGCGGCTGGCCCATCTGGCCGTGCCCGTGCACGCCCTGCTGGTGACGTCGTGAACGGGTTCGTCCCCGGCAGCCACCGCCGCGAGCTGGCCAACCGGTCCTGGACCCACGAGCCCCTGATCAGCCTGCCCGCCCGGACGGCCTCCCCGCTGGTCGAGCTGGGCCGGCGGGCGCTGCTCGCCCTCCTCCTGGTCGGCTTCGTGGTGGCGCTGGTGTGGTTCGACCGGCACTCCTACACCGACAACTACGACGGCGCCGTGTCGCTGGTCGACGCGATCTACTACGCCACGGTCACCATCACGACCACGGGCTACGGCGACATCACCCCGGTCACCACGACCGCCCGGCTGCTCAACGCGATCCTGGTGACCCCGCTGCGGATCGGGTTCCTGGTCCTGTTGGTGGGCACGACGCTGCAGGTGCTGGCCAACCAGGGTCGGCGCATCTTCAAGGACGGACGCTGGAGGAAGAACATGCGCAACCACGTGGTCGTCGTCGGCTACGGCACCAAGGGCAAGAGTGCGGTCGACACCCTGGAGGCCAACGGCACCAACCCCGCCCAGATCGTCATCATCGACGGGCGCCCGACCGCGGTCTCCGACGCCAACCTGCGGGGCTTCGCCGCGATCGAGGGCGACGCCACCCGACGTGACATCCTGCGCCGGGCCGAGATCATGAAGGCCCGGGAGATCATCATCACCCTGGACCGCGACGACTCGGCCATCCTGGTCACCTTGACCGTCCGGCAGCTCAACCCCCGGGCACACGTGGTGGTCGCGGTCCGGGAGGACGACAACGCCTCCCTGGTGCGGCAGTCGGGGGCCAACGCGGTCATCACGTCCTCGGAGGCCGTCGGCCGGCTGCTCGGGCTGTCGGCCGTCAGCCCGAACCTGGGCACCGTGATCGAGGACCTGCTGTCCTCCCGCGAGGGGCTGGAGGTGGGCGAGCGCCAGGTGACCGCCGACGAGGTGGGCCGGGCGCCCGGCGACGTCGGCGGGGAGCGGGTGATCGCCGTGGTCAGGAACAAGACGCTGCGCCGCTTCTACGACCCCACCGTCGCCCGGCTCGAGACCGGCGACCAGGTCGTCGTCGTACGCCGGGCCTCCCCGGACGGCTGAGTCCGGACCGCCGGTTAGGATGGAGCCCTGCCGAGGTGAGGAACTCCAGGCTGTGACTGACCAGGGTGCGGCCGTACGGTCGCTGAGCGAGGAGCCGACGGGCTCCGACCCGGAGACCGCTGTGCCTGCGGTCGGGGAGACCAACGTCCGCCGGGTCCGCGGCCAGGTCGAGCCGGGGACCAGCTCGCTGCCCGTACGTCTGAGCACCGGCCCCGAGCAGCCCAGGGTCCCGATGCGGCAGCGCATCGCCCGCTTCGGCACGGCCAAGCCCCAGACGCCCGCCCTGGACCCACTGTTCCGGGTGATCCGGACCAACCACCCCAAAGCCGACCTGGCCCTGATCGAGCGGGCCTACCGGACCGCCGAGAAGCACCACGCCGGCCAGCTGCGCAAGAGCGGCGACGCCTACATCACCCACCCGCTGGCCGTGACCACGATCCTGGCCGAGCTGGGGATGACCGAGACCACCCTGTGTGCCGCGCTGCTGCACGACACGGTGGAGGACACCCCGTACACCCTGACCCAGCTGACCCGCGACTTCGGCGAGGAAGTCGCGCTCCTGGTCGACGGGTGCACCAAGCTGGACAAGGTCAAGTACGGCGAGTCGGCCAAGTCCGAGACCATCCGCAAGATGGTGTTCGCGAGGAGCCGCGACATCCGGGTGCTGGGCATCAAGTTGGCCGACCGCCTGCACTAGATGCGGACCCTGCACTACCTGCGAACCGACAAGCAGTCCCGGATCGCCTCCGAGACCCTAGAGATCTTCGCCCCGCTGGCCCACCGGCTCGGGATGAACGCGATCAAGTGGGAGCTGGAGGACCTCGCGTTCAGCACGCTGCACCCCAAGATCGACGACGAGATCGTGCGCCTCGTCGCGGAGCGCGCGCCCTCCCGTGACCAGTTCCTGGCCCAGGTCATCAGCCAGGTCGAGGGCGACCTCCGGACCAACAAGATCAACGCCCGCGTCACCGGTCGCCC
>JAOPXW010000161.1 GCA_025964935.1 Friedmanniella sp.
GTGGCCCGACGCTTGCCCTCGAAGGAGAACGGCCGGGTGACCACACCGATGGTCAGGGCTCCGAGCGCACGGGCGATGCGCGCCACGACGGGCGCCCGGAGCCCTGGGTGGTGCGCAGATCGGCGGAGCGGCTCACCCCGGGCTGGCGGCGCGGGGGCTGACCACCCTCGAAGCCGGCGGCGATGACGGTCACGCGGACCTCGTCGCCCAGCGCGTCATCGATCACGGTGCCGAAGATGATGTTGGCGTCCTCGTGAGCGGCGCTCTGGATCAGGTTGGCGGCCGCGGAGACCTCGAACAGGCCCAGGTCGGAGCCGCCGGCGATCGAGAGCAGGACACCGTGGGCCCCGTCGATGCTCGCCTCGAGCAGCGGCGACGAGACGGCCATCTCGGCGGCGGCACGGGCCCGGTCCTCGCCGCGGGCCGACCCGATCCCCATCAGGGCGGACCCGGCGTTGGACATGACGGCCTTGACGTCGGCGAAGTCGAGGTTGATCAGACCCGGGGTCGTGATCAGGTCGGTGATGCCCGAGACACCCTGCATCAGCACCTGGTCGGCCTGCTTGAAGGCGTCGAGGATGGCGATCTGGTGGTCCACCATCTGCAGCAGCTTGTCGTTCGGGATGACGATGAGGGTGTCGACCTCCTCGCGCAGACCGGCGATGCCCGTCTCGGCCTGGGTGGCCCGACGCTTGCCCTCGAAGGAGAACGGCCGGGTGACCACACCGATGGTCAGGGCTCCGAGCGCACGGGCGATGCGCGCCACGACGGGCGCCCCGCCGGTGCCCGTGCCGCCACCCTCGCCGGCGGTCACGAAGACCATGTCGGCACCCTTGAGGGCGTCCTCGATGTCCTGGGCGTGGTCCTCGGCGGCCTGGCGGCCCTTGTCCGGGTCGGCGCCGGCCCCGAGGCCACGCGTCAGCTCCCGACCGATGTCGAGCTTGACGTCGGCGTCGCTCATCAGCAGGGCCTGGGCGTCGGTGTTCACGGCGATGAACTCGACCCCGCGCAGGCCGGCCTCGATCATCCGGTTGACCGCGTTGACGCCGCCACCGCCAACACCGACCACCTTGATGATCGCCAGGTAATTCTGTGACGCAGAGACCACGGGTTTTGCCTCGTCTTCTTGTACTTCAACAACGGGTGGGGGTGAGGCCGAGTCTCAACCTGAGGTCGATCTCTCAACGACGAGTCCGGAGGGGAAGACGGCTCGACCGGGCTGCTGGGACGCGGCTCCTGCGAAACATTAGGAGATGCGTCGCGACAGTGTCCACACGGTCGGGACGGACACGCCCACAACTCGCCGAAACCGCCCCATTGCTACAGGTCAACCTGACGTTGAGCCCTGAGGCGGAGTGCGCCGCGGAGCCGACCCCGGGCGGAGTGCGCCGGGGGCGGTCAGCGTACGGCGGGGTCGTGCGGGCTCGACACGTCGACCGACACCCGCGGCTTGGGCTTGCCGGTGAGCAGGGTGGCCAGCAGCTCGGCCTTGAGCGAGGACTGGGCGGAGCTGCCCCAGGTGACCACGACCCCCGAGCCCAGGGTGAGCTGGAGGTTGTCCCGACCCCGCGCGTCCAGGTGCCGGACATCGGAGCGCAGCGACTTCGGGAGCGCCGCGGCCACCGTCCCGACCTCGGTCAGCAGGGCGGAGTCGGTCGGGTCGACGTTGGCCTGCAGGACCCCGGTGGGCAGCGTCGAGAGGGTCTCGAAGCCGACGCCGTGCCGGTCGACCAGCAACCAGCCGGTCGGCTGCTCGACCCCCAGCACGGGCTGACGCTCGGTGACCTGCACGACGATGCCGTGCGGCCAGGACCTGCTGACACTGACGGACTCGACCTGCGGCAGCTGAGCGGTCCGCCGGGCGATCGCGCCCAGGTCCTGACGGGCCAGCGGCACGCCCAGCGGGACCTGCGCCGCCGACCTCACGGTGTCCCGGCTGAGCCGGCGCGCGCCGCTGACCTGCACGGTGTCGGCGGCGAAGAGCGAGGAGAACAGGATCGCCCAGGCCGCGACCAGGCCGACGACCACGACCACGCCGGCGATCAGCACGACGCGGCGGTGGTGGCGGTGCGGACGCTGGTCGGCCACCGGCGGGTCGGTCTGGCCGGTGCGACGGTCCACGGTCAGGGTGGGGCTCATCGGCGCTCCGCGGAGCGCCGCTCCAGCTCGGCCACGATCAGCGGCGCCACCTTGGTCACGTCCCCACAGCCGACGGTGATCACCAGGTCCCCGGGCCGGGCGATGTCGGCCACCGTCCCGGCGGCCGCGTCCCAGACCGGCTCGTAGGTCACGTGCGCCGTCCCGGGCGTGACCGCATCGGCGACCATCGCCCCGTCGATCCCGGGGAGCGGGTCCTCCCGGTCTCCACAGACGTCCATTACGACGGCCGCGTCGGCCTGCTCCAGCGCGGCGGCCAGCTCGCGCCAGAAGTCCCGGGTCCGGGTGTAGAGGTGGGGCTGGAAGCAGACCACGACCCGACCCTCCCCCACCCCGGTCCGCGCGGCGATCAGGGTGTTGAGCACCTCGGTCGGGTGGTGGGCGTAGTCGTCGAACACCCGGATGCCGTCCACCGTCCCGACGAGCTGGAACCGGCGGTAGGTGCCGCCGTAGCCGGTCAGCTGGGCGCGGACGTCGGCGTCACCGGCCCCGAGCCAGGTGGCCACGGCGTACGCGGCGGCGGCGTTGAGCACGTTGTAGTGGCCCGGCACGGAGAGGGTGACGGGTCCCCCGGCGTCGCCGCGCCGGAGCACGAAGGCGGAACCGGTGCCGGCGAACCCGGTGTCGGTGATGCGGACGTCCGCCGTGGGCGAGGTCCCGAAGGTCACCACCTCCAGGTCCACCTCACCCGCCTGCTGCGCCGCCCGGACCTGGGCGGTCAGGGTCACCGCGCCCGGGTCGTCGGCGCTGATGACCAGCAGCCGGAGCCGCTCACCGGTGGCGAAGCGGAGGAAGCCGGCCGCGTAGTTCTCCGCGGTCCCCCAGTTGCTGAGGTGGTCGGGGTCGACGTTGGTCACCACCGCGATCTCGGCCGGGTACTGCAGGAACGAGCCGTCGCTCTCGTCGGCCTCGACCACCAGCACGTCGCCGCCGCCGAGGTGTCCCCCGGTGCTGGCCCCGGTCAGGGCGCCGCCGATGACGTAGGACGGGTCCAGACCGCAGCCGGTCAGCACCTGGGAGATCATGGCCGTCGTCGTGGTCTTGCCGTGGGTCCCCGCCACCGCGACCCCGCGCCGGTCCAGCATCAGCGACCCCAGGGCCGCGCTGCGGTGCAGGATGCGCAGGCCCCGCCGGCGGGCCTCGGCCAGCTCCGGGTTGTCCTCGCGGATCGCCGACGAGGCGATCACGGTCTCGGCGTCGCCGAGCTGCTCGGCGGCGTGTCCGACGTGCACCCGGGCGCCGTGGGCCTCCAGGGCCCGCAGGTACTTCGAGTCCTGCCGGTCGCTGCCGCTGACCGGCACGCCCAGCTCGGCCAGCACGGTGGCGATCCCGTTCATCCCCGAGCCCCCGATGGCGATGAAGTGCACCGGACCCAGCTCGCTCGGCTTGGTCAGCTCGACCGGCTCGATCAGTCCCATCAGCGGTTCGCCTCCATCGGTTCGGTGGCCTCCAGTGTCGCCCGGGCGAGCACCGTCGCCGCGTCGGTCTTGGCCACCCCGTGCAGCGCCGCGGTCATCGCGGGCAGCCGTACGGGGTCGTCGAACAGGGCGTCGATCTCGCGGCCCACCCAGTCGGGCGTGCAGTCGGCGTCGGCGAGCAGCAGCCCGCCCCCGGCCCGGACCACGATCTGGGCGTTCCGGGCCTGCTCGCCGTTCCCGTGCGGGTAGGGCACGAAGACCGCCGGCAGACCCAGGGCCGCGCTCTCGAGCACGGTGCTGGCCCCGCAGCGGCCCAGCATCAGATCGGCCGCCGCGTACGCCTGCTCCATCTGCTCCACGAAGGCCAGGGGCCGGTAGCGGGCCCCGGTGGACGGGTCGGCCACCTCGACGGTCTCCGCGGTCAGGTTCTTGGGGCCCAGCACGTGCAGCACCTGGATGCCCTGGGCCAGCAGTCGCTCCCGTGCCCCCAGGACGGCCCGGTTGATGCTCATCGCGCCCTGGGAGCCGCCGCTGACCAGCAGGGTCGGCCGGTCCGGGTCGAGGCCGAAGCCGGACCGGGCCGCGGGGGCGGCCGCGGCCCGATCCAGGTCGGTGATCCCGCGGCGCAGCGGCAGCCCGATGTAGCGGGCGTGCGGCAGCGGCGTGTCGGGGAAGGAGGTGAAGACGTGCCGGGTCAGCCGCGCGGCGAGCTTGTTGGCCAGACCGGGCAGGGCGTTCTGCTCGTGCAGCACGATCGGGACCCCCAGCCGTCGGGCGGCCAGGTAGATCGGCGTCGAGACGTAGCCGCCGAAGCCCAGCACGACGTCGGCCTCGACGCGGCGGAGGATCTCGACCGCCGCGGCCACTGAGCGGACGAGGCGCGGGCCGACGAGGGCCAGGTCGACGCTGGGCCGCCGCGGCAACGGCACCGGGGGCACGAGCTCCAGGGTCAGCCCGGCCGCGGGCACCACAGTGACCTCGAGCCCCCGGGCCGTCCCGACCGCGGTGATCCGGGCGTCCGGGCGCAGCCGGGCCAGCTCGTGGGCGGTCGCGATCAGCGGCGAGGTGTGACCGGCGGTCCCGCCCCCGGCCAGGACGACCGAGACGGGCCGACCGGAGCCGGCGGTCATCGGCGGGCCTGGGCGCGTCGGGAGACGACCGCAGTCATCCGGGGCCGGCTGCGGGGCGCCTTGCGGGCCAGCAGCCGACGGGCCGCGGGCTCCCGGCGGGCGCAGGACAGCAGCACCCCGACGGCGAACAGGTTGGCCAGCAGCGCCGACCCGCCGTACGAGACGAGCGGCAGCGGGACCCCGGCGATGGGGACGAGCCGGAGGACCACCGCGAGGTTGATCAGGGCCTGGAACATGAACCACGCCGTCACCCCGCCGGCCGCGTAGCGGGCGAACGGGTCGTCGGAGCGGCTGGCGATCCGGATGCCGGCGTAGCCCAGGACCAGGAAGAGGGCCAGCACCATCAGGCTGCCGAACAGACCCAGCTCCTCGGCGGTGACGGCGAAGATGAAGTCGGTGTGGGCCTCGGGCAGACTGCCCCACTTCTGCCGGCTGGCCCCCAGCCCGACCCCCCACCAGCCGCCGGTGGCGATGGCGTACATCCCGGCGTTGATCTGATCGTTGGCGCCGTTCAGGTCGGCGGTCGGGTCCAGGAACGCCGAGAGGCGCCGCATCCGGTTGGGGCTGGAGACGAAGAGCGCGATGACCCCGGTCCCGGCCGCTCCGGCCAGGCCGGCGAGCACCCGCAGCGGGGCCCCGACGATCCAGAGCATCCCCGCCATGATCGAGCCCATCACGACCGCGGTTCCGGCGTCGCCCTGGAAGACCACGAGCAGGATCAGGATGCCGGTCACCGGCAGCAGGGGGACGAGCAGGTGCCTGGGCTGGTCGAGCAGCCGCTGCTTGCGGGCGAGCAGGTCGGCGGACCAGACGATCATGGCGAGCTTGGCGAACTCGGCCGGCTGGATCAGCAGCGACTCCGAGCCCAGCCGCAGCCAGTTCTTGTTCCCCCCGCGGACCACCCCGAGCGGGGTGTAGGTGGCGATCAGCAGGATGGCGGCCAGCCCGACGGCGAACCAGCTCAGGGTGCGCAGCCGGGTGGGTGACATCTTCATGATGACGAAGGCCCCGAGCACCCCGACCACCGCGAAGACGGCCTGCCGTTTGACGTAGTAGTAGGGGTCACGGAAGACCAGGTAGGCGTTCACGCTCGAGGCCGACAGCACCATCGTCACGCCCAGCACCAGCAGCAGCGAGACCGAGCCGAGCACCAGGTGGTAGCTGGTGAGCGGCCGGTCGAGGATGGCCCGCACCCAGCGCGCCAGGTCGGAGGTCGTCGACGGGCGCGGGCCGGAGGTGCGTCCGTCCGATGGCTGGCTCCGAGGGGGGGTCAGGGTCGCCACGGGCGTCTACTCCTTCGCTCCGCCGATCTCGCCGTTGCCCGGACGACGTCCGGCCACGAGCTCGTGCACCGCCGCTGCGAAGGCGTCTCCGCGGGCGGCGTAGTCGGTGTACATGTCCTTGCTGGCGCACCCCGGGGTCAGCAGCACTGCGTCGCCGGGCCGGGCCAGCGCCGCAGCCGCCGCAACGGCCTGCGCCATGACCCCACCGTCACCGGCGGGAGCCATCGCTCTAGTTTCGACGCCGGGAATGACTTCCGTGGGGACCTCGGGCGCGTGTCGAGCGAGGGCTTCGGCGATCACGTCGCGGTCCACACCGATCAGGACGACCCCGCGCAGACTCTCCCGGTGGGCGATCACGAGCTCGTCGAATGTGGTCCCCTTGGCCTGCCCGCCGGCGATCCAGACGACCGAGCCGAACGCCCGGAGTGCGGCGTCGGCGGCGTGCGGGTTGGTGGCCTTGGAGTCGTCGACCCAGCGGATGCCGTCGTGCTCGAGCACCGTCTCGATCTTGTGCGCCCCCAGCTTGACCCGCCGCAGACCGTCGCGGACCGCGGTGGCCGGCACCCCGTACGACCGGGCCAGTGCGGCCGCGGCCAGGGCGTTGGCCACGTTGTGCGGGGCGGCCGGGGAGATGTCGGCCAGTGTGGCCAGCTCCAGGGCCGAGTCGCGTCGCTGCTCGATGAAGGCCCGGTCGACCAGCAGGTCGTCGACCACCCCGAGCATGGAGGGGCCCGGGGTGCCGAGGGTGAAGCCGATGGCCCGCGCCCCCTCCACCACGTCGGCCTCGGCCACCATCTCCTCGGTGGCCGGGTCGGCGACGTTGTAGACGCAGCTGGCCTGCACCCGGGAGTAGATGGTGGCCTTGGCGTCCCGGTAGGCGTCGTAGCTGCCGTGCCACTCCAGGTGGTCCGGCTGCAGGTTGAGCACGGCCGCGGAGTGCAGAGCCAGCGAGTGGGACCAGTGCAGCTGGTGGGAGGACAGCTCAACGGCGAGGACGTCGTACGGCTCCGGGTCGAGCACGATCTCCATGATCGGCCGTCCGATGTTGCCCACGGCCGCGGTCCGCAGGCCGGCGGCGGAGAGGATGGACTCCAGCATCTGGGTCGTCGTGGTCTTGCCGTTGGTGCCCGTGATGCCGAGCCACGGGATGACCTTGTCCGGCCGGCTCAGCCGCCAGGCGAGCTCGACCTCGCTCCAGATGGGCACCGAGCGGGCGGCCGCCTGGGCCAGCAGCGGGTTCCGCGGCGACCAGCCGGTGGTGATCACGAGGTCCGCGTCGGCGGGCAGGGTGGCGGTCGAGCCGGGCCCCAGCCGTACGGTCCCGCCGAGCACCTCGAGGAGCTTGCCCTTGTCGGAGTTGGCCTCGGTGACCAGGTCGTCCAGCACCGTGACCCGGGCCCCGAACTGGAGCAGGCCGTCGGCCGCGGCGAAACCGGAGACACCGATCCCGGCCACGACGACGTGCGCCTGGTCCCACGGCGAGGCCCCGTCGGCCCGGGGCAGCCAGCTAGGCCTCGTCATGCGTCACCCACTTCCGGCGCGCCGGACCGTGCCCGAGCGGAGCGAGGACCGACATCACGCTCCGGACACCCATTCGGCGTAGAAGATGCCCAGGCCGCCGGCCACGAAGAGGCCGGCGATGATCCAGAACCGCATCACGATGGTGACCTGGGCCCAGTTGAGCAGCTCGAAGTGGTGGTGGATGGGCGACATCTTGAAGATGCGCTTGCCCTTGGTCAGCTTGAAGTAGCTGACCTGCAGCACGACCGACATCACCTCGATCACCAGCAGCCCGCCGAGGATGATGAGCAGCAGCTCGGTGCGGGTGAAGATGGCCATCCCGGCCAGGGCGCCTCCGAGGGAGAGCGACCCGGTGTCGCCCATGAAGATCTTGGCCGGCTCGGCGTTCCACCACAGGAAGCCGAAGCAGGCCCCGGCCAGGGCGACCGCGACCACCGCGAGGTCGTACGGGTCGCGTACCTCGTAGCACTTGGGCCCGGCCGAGGCGGTGTAGGCGCAGGACTGGTTGTACTGCCAGATGTTGACCAGGGTGTAGGCACCGAAGATCATCACGCAGGCCCCGGCCGCCAGACCGTCGAGGCCGTCGGTCAGGTTGACCCCGTTGCTGGCCGCCGCGATCAGCAGCATCACCCAGATGATGACCAGCACCAGGGGCAGGTGCAGCCATTCGATGTCGCGCAGGAAGGAGATGAAGGTGGAGGCGGGAGTGATGCCGCGCTCGTCGGGGAACTGCAGCGCCAGCAGGGCGAAGATGATGGCCACGATGGACTGCCCCGCGATCTTGGCCTTGCTCCGCAGGCCGAGGGAGCGCTGCTTGCTGATCTTGATGAAGTCGTCCAGGAACCCCACGACCCCGAGCCCGGTGAACAGGAACAGCACCAGCAGGGCCGACGCCGAGGGTGCCGTCCAGGTGATCAGGTGGCTGAGCAGGTAGGCGGCGAGGACGGCCGCGATGATGACCAGACCACCCATGGTCGGGGTGCCCCGCTTGACGTGGTGCGAGGTCGGGCCGTCGTCGCGGATCAGCTGGCCGTAGCCCCGGCGGACCAGCACGCGGATCGCCAGCCGGGTGCCCAGCAGGGTGCTGAGCAGGGCCATGGCACCCGCGAAAACGATGGTCTTCACGCGGGGTCCTCACTGCGGTCGGTCGGCTGGGCGGGCGTGTCCGGGAGCCCGACGGGGAGCGCCAGCGCCTCGGCC
>JAOPXW010000209.1 GCA_025964935.1 Friedmanniella sp.
GGCACTGGATGCCCCCAGCTGCTCCTCGAGCGAGAGGTAGAGGTACTGCGGGCAGGTCTCTGCAAACACGTTCTGGCCCCGGTCGCGCGCGACGGCGATCTGCTCGACGGCCTGCTTCGCGCTCACGTGTACGACGTAGAGCGGGGCGCCGGTGAGGTCGGCGAGCATGATCGCGCGGTGCGTCGCCTCCTCCTCCGCCTGCCAGGGGCGGGTGAGTCCGTGGTTGTAGGGGCTCGTGTCGCCCCGGGCGACCGCCTGCTGCACAAGGAGGTCGATGACGCTGCCGTTCTCGGCGTGCATCATCATGAGCGCGCCGTTGCTCGCGCCCTTCTGCATCGCCTTGACGATCTGGCCGTCGTCGGAGAGGAAGACGCCCTTGTAGGCCATGAACAGCTTGAAGCTCGACACGCCCTCCTCGATGAGCTCGTCCATCGCGGTGAGCGAGGAGTCCTGCACGTCGGACAGGATCTGGTGGAAGCCGTAGTCGACGGCGCAGTTCCCCGCCGCCTTCTCGTGCCACAGGGCGTACTGGTCGAGGACGTTCTCCCCGGCGTACTGCACGACGAAGTCGATGATGCTGGTCGTGCCGCCCCAGGCCGCGGCCCGGGTTCCGGTCTCGAAGGTGTCGCTGGCGAAGGTCCCGCCGAACGGCATCTCCATGTGGGTGTGCGCGTCGATGCCGCCAGGGATGACGTACTTCCCAGCGGCGTCGATGACCTGGTCCACCGACCCGGCCAGGTCGTGCCCGAGCAGCACCGACCCCGGGGCCAGGACGGCCGCGATGGTCTCGCCGTCGACCAGGACGTCGGCGGCGGTGGCACCGGTGGCGTTGACCACCGTCCCGTTGGCGATGAGCGTGGTGGTCATGGCCGGACCGTCGCGGTGTAGGAGTCGGGCCGGCGGTCCCGGTAGAACTGCCAGGCGTTGCGGACCTGCCGGATCATGTCCAGGTCGAGGTCGCGTACGAGCAGCTCCTCCTGCTCGCTGCTGCCCATCGGCCCGACGAGGTTGCCCTGCGGGTCGCAGAACTGGCTCGAGCCGTAGAAGCTCACCGCGGCGTCGCCGTACTCGTTGTCCTCGCGTCCGACCCGGTTGGGGGCGGCCACGAAGTAGCCGTTGGCCGCGGCGGCCGCCGGCTGCTCGATCTCCCAGAGGCGGTTGGAGAGCCCGGGCTTGGTGGCGTTGGGGTTGAAGACGATCTGGGCCCCGTTCAGCCCGAGCTCGCGCCAGCCCTCGGGGAAGTGCCGGTCGTAGCAGATGTAGACCCCGATCGGACCGACGGCGGTGCGGAAGACCGGGTAGCCGAGGTTGCCGGGACGGAAGTAGAACTTCTCCCAGAACTTCTCCAGGTGCGGGATGTGGTGCTTGCGGTACTTGCCGAGCACGGTGCCGTCGGCGTCCACGACCACGGCGGTGTTGTAGTAGACGCCGGGCTGCTCCTCCTCGTAGATCGGCAGCACCATGACCATCGACAGCTTCGCGGCCAGGGCGGCGAACCGCTGCACCACGGGACCGTCGGCCGGCTCGGCGTAGTCGTAGTACTTCGCGTCCTCGGTGATGCCGAAGTAGGGCCCGTAGAAGAGCTCCTGGAAGCAGATGACCTGCGCGCCCTGCGCGTGGGCGTCGCGGGCGAACCGCTCGTGCCGGTCGAGCATGGACGCCTTGTCGCCCGTCCACGTGGTCTGGGTGATCGCTGTCCTGATGACCGTCACGCTGCCGCCCCCTTCGCCGTGGTGGGAGCCGAACCGGCCCCACCGGCGGATCCCCTGACCCGTCTTGGCATTGAACGTCGCGTGAGTTTCGGGTGTGTGTCAAGGAGTGACAGAAAGATCACAGGGTCTGCGCCCGAAATCCGGGGAGGTCGACCACCGTCACGGTGGCGGGTCGGCCCAGGATTTGGGGCAGCGGTCAGAGCAGGAAGCGGAAGAGGGGGCTCGTGTTGGAGATCTGCTCGATCTTGGGGGGCGCGGCCTTCATCCGGGCCAGCAGGGGTCCGAGGTCGTCGGCGTCGGCCAGCTCGATGCCGACCAGGGCCGGCCCGGTGTCCCGGTTGTTGCGCTTCACGTACTCGAACAGGGTGATGTCGTCCTCGGGGCCGAGCACCTCGTCCAGGAACCGGCGCAGGGCCCCCGGCTCCTGGGGGAACTCGACCAGGAAGTAGTGCTTGCGGCCCTCGAAGACCGCGGCCCGCTCGACGATCTCGGAGTAGCGGCTGACGTCGTTGTTGCCCCCCGACAGCACGCAGACCACCGTCTGCCCGGGCACGATTTGGACCACCGGGCCCAGGGCGGCCGAGGCCAGGGCCCCGGCCGGCTCGGCCACGATCCCGTCGGTGGAGTACATCTCCAGCAGCTCGACGCAGACCCGGCCCTCCTCCGCGGTGACCAGCTCGGCCCCGGAGCGGGCGATCAGCGGCGTGGTCAGCTCCCCGGCGCGGCGCACCGCGGCCCCGTCGACGAAGGTGTCCAGGTCCACCAGGTCGACCGGATGCCCGGCCGCCACCGCCGCCGCGACGTTGGCGGCACCGGCCGGCTCGACTCCGACGATCCGTACGCCGGGGTGCCGTTCCCGCAGCCAGGTCGCGCAGCCGGCCAGCAGACCGCCGCCGCCGACCGGCAGCACCACCACGTCCGGCGCCCGGCCCAGCTGCTCGACGATCTCCATCGCCACCGTCCCCTGGCCCGCGATGGTGCGGGGGTCGTCGAAGGCGGGGACCAGGGTGGCGCCGGAGGCGACGGCATGGCTGTATGCGGCGTACGCGGCCTCGTCGTAGGTCTCCCCGGTGACCACGATGTCGATCGCGTCCCCACCCACGGCGGTGATGCGGTCCCGCTTCTGCCGCGGGGTGTTACGGGGGAGATAGATCCGGCCGTGCACGCCCAGGGCGGCGCAGGCGTACGCCAGACCCTGGCCGTGGTTGCCCGCGCTCGCGCAGACCACCCCTCGGGAGCGGGCCTCGGGATCCAGCTGGGCGATCACGTTGTAGGCCCCGCGCACCTTGTAGGACCGCACGACCTGGAGATCCTCCCGCTTGAGCCAGACCTCGCCGCCGACCCGCTTCGACAGCCGCGGGCTGCGCACCAGCGGCGTCCGCTCCACCACGCCGGCCAGTCGGGCCGCTGCGTCCTCGACCAGGGCGGCGTCGACGCGTACCTCAGCATCCATGACGTGATCCTCCCGCACCGGGGTTGAGCCCCGGGCTGGGCGTCCAGCCGGTCGGCCCGGCCGAGGTCCGCCATCATGGAGGGGCGGCGGCCCGGACCGAGCCTGAGGGGACGCTGTGCGGCGGATGTCGTGGGCCCGCGACCCCGGCTAGCGTCGTGCCCGCCGTACGCGGGCGCCTCGGCCGGGCGCTGCCCGGTGGCTCGGCGGCAGCTCGCCGGTCTCCCTCGCGAAAGGACCCGCCGTGACGTCCCTGACCAAGCTCAGCCTGGCCAACCGGCTGATCGTCGGGCTGGTGACGCTGGCGATCGTCGTCTTCGGCGTGATCGCCACCTTCTCGCTCAAGCAGGAGCTGCTGCCCTCCACCCAGATCCCGACGGCGATCGTCACCGCCACCTACCCCGGCACCTCCCCGGAGCTGGTGGCCACCGACGTGGCCGAGCCGCTGGAGCAGGCCCTGGGCGGGGTCAAGGGGGTGACCAAGGTGCGCTCGACCTCCTCCAACGGTCTGGCGAACCTGACCGTCGAGTGGGAGTACGGCCTGGACTCCGACGCCACCGTGACCGCCCTGCGCAACGCGGCGGACTCGGTCCGGCCGCGACTGCCCAGCCAGACCGATATCACCGTGCAGGCCGGCAGCACCGACGACATCCCGGTGCTGTCGCTGGCGGTCTCCTCCGACGCCGCGCTGCCCGCCCTGGCCCAGTCGGTCGACAACGTGGTGGTACCGGCCCTGACGAAGGTCACCGGGGTCCGCCGGGTCGTGGTGGGTGGGGAGAACACCACCGAGCTGGCCGTCACCCTGAAGCCCGCCCAGCTGCGCCGGCACGACCTCACGGCCGCGGCGGTCACCCAGGTCATCCGCGCCCAGGCCCTGGTGGTGCCGGCGGGCACGAGCTACGCCAAGGACACCGAGCTGGCCATCCAGGTCGGCCAGCCCGCGAGCTCGGCCCAGCAGGTCGCGTCGTGGCCGGTGCCGACCGCCGACGGGCCCGTGGAGCTGGGCCGGCTGGCCTCGGTCAAGGTCACCTCCGTCGACGCGACCACCATCGCCCGCTCCAACGGCCGTCCGGCGCTCAGCCTCACCGTGCTGAAGGACGGTGACGCCGACGCCGTCCAGATCTCCCACGCCGTGCTGGACTCGCTGCCCGGGCTGCAGCGTTCGCTGGGGCGCAACAGCACCATCGCCACGGTCTTCGACCAGGCCCCGCTGATCGAGCAGTCCATCCACGACCTCGCCGTCGAGGGCGGCCTGGGACTGGGGTTCGCGGTCCTGGTCATCCTGGTCTTCCTGCTGTCGGTGCGCTCGACGCTGATCACCGCCATCTCGATCCCGCTGTCCCTGCTGATCGCGATGATCGGGCTGCAGGCCGGCAGCTTCTCGCTCAACATCTTCACCCTGGCCGCGTTGACCGTGGCGGTCGGGCGGGTGGTCGACGACTCCATCGTGGTCACCGAGAACATCAAGCGCCGGGCGACCGGGGCGACCTCGCTGACGGCTTCCGACATCGTGGCCTCGGTCAAGGAGGTGGCCGGGGCCGTGACCGCGTCGACCCTGACCACGGTGGCGGTGTTCCTCCCGGTGGCGGTGGTCTCCGGGGTCGTCGGCGAGCTGTTCCGGCCCTTCGCCCTGACCATCGCGGTGGCCCTGGTCGCCTCCCTGCTGGTCTCCATGACCATCGTCCCGGTGCTGGCCTTCTGGTTCCTGCGCCCCCGCCGGGACCTGGTGGCCGCGTCGGCGTCCGCCCAGCGTGGCGCGGCGCCGGACGAGCGCCGGGTGACCCGGCTGCAGCGCGGCTATCTCCCCATCCTGGGCTTCGCGCTCCGTCGCCCGGTCGTCGTGCTCGTGGCCGCCGCGCTGGTCTTCGGCGGGACCATGGCCTCGGCCACCCTGCTCAAGACGGACTTCCTCGGCTCGGTGGCGGACAAGACGGCCGTCCAGATCTCCCAGAAGCTCCCGGTCGGCACCCGTCTCAGCGCCACCAGCGACGCCGCGGGTCAGGTCGAGGACGTCCTGGCCACCACCCCCGGCGTCACCAGTTATCTGACCACCGTCGGGACCGGCGGCTCCAACAACGCCTCGGTGATCGCCAACGTGGGCAACGAGAAGGACTGGGAGACCGTACGGTCCGAGCTCACCAGCCGCTTCGCCGAGCGCCCCGAGCTCGGCGAGATCACCCTCGGTTCGGTCAACACCCAGGGCTCGACCTCCGACCTCACCGTCACCGTGACCGGCGACGACGAGACCAAGCTGCGCACCGCCGCCGGGCAGGTGCAGGCCGTGCTGGGAGGGACACCCGGGGTCAAGGACGTCCGCAGCGACCTGAGCGAGGAGCGACCCGTCCTGCAGGTCGACGTCGACAAGAACAAGGCCGCGGCTCAGGGCTTCACCCAGTCCGAGGTCGGGCAGGCCATCTCCGACGCGCTGCGCGGCACCCAGGTCGGCTCGGTCGTCCTCGCCGGGCAGTCCCGCGACATCACCGTGCGCAGCCAGGCCTCCGACGCGACCCCCGGTGACATCGCCGACCTGCTGCTCCCGGTCAGCCAGCTGCAGCAGCAGAAGGCCCAGACCAAGGCCTCCGACCAGCTCACCGCCAAGCAGGAGGCGGCGACCCGGGCGGCACAGCGGGCGGCGGACCAGGCCACCGCCGACCAGCGGCAGAAGCTGGTCGACCAGCGCTCCATGGCGGCGGACAGCCTGGCCAAGACGCGCCGCCAGCTGGCGCAGCTGAAGGCCTCCCCGCCGCCGGCTGCGGC
>JAOPXW010000214.1 GCA_025964935.1 Friedmanniella sp.
CGTTCGAGAGGTTCCTGTCGGTGAGCCGGGACGAGGAGCCCGACATCGACGTCGACTTCGACTCCGACCGGCGCGAGGAGGTCATCCAGGAGGTGTACCGGCGCTACGGCCGCCACAACGCGGCTCAGGTGGCCAACGTCATCAGCTACCGGCCGAAGTCGGCGGTGCGGGACATGGCCAAGGCGCTGGGCTATTCCACCGGGCAGCAGGACGCGTGGTCCAAACAGATCGACCGGTGGGGGTCGATGCCGGAGACCACCGACCACGACATCCCCCAGCCGGTGCTGGACCTGGCCGAGCAGCTGCTCCGCGCCCCCCGCCACCTGGGGATCCACTCCGGGGGGATGGTGCTGACGGAGCGGCCGGTGGGGGAGGTGTGCCCCATCGAGCGCGGGCGGATGGACAAGCGCACGGTCCTGCAGTGGGACAAGGACAGCTGTGCCTGGATGGGGCTGGTGAAGTTCGACTTCCTCGGGCTAGGGATCCTGAGCGCCATCCAGTACACGTTCGACCTGGTCGCGGCGCGGATGGGGGAGAGGTGGAGCCTGAACTCCCTCCCCAAGGAGGAGGCGGGGGTCTTCGACATGCTCTGCCGGGCCGACTCGATCGGGGTCTTCCAGGTGGAGAGCCGGGCCCAGATCGGAACCCTGCCCCGGCTGCTGCCGCGACGGTTCTACGACCTGGTGATCGAGGTGGCCCTGATCCGGCCGGGTCCCATCCAGGGCGGGGCGGTCCACCCCTACATCCGGCGGGCCACCGGCAAGGAGGAGGTGACCTACCTGCACCCGGCTCTTGAGCCGGTGCTGGAGCGGACCCTCGGGGTGCCGCTGTTCCAGGAGCAGCTGATGCAGATCGCCATGGCGGTCGGGGGGTGCACCGGTGACGACGCGGACCTGCTGCGGCGCGCGATGGGCTCCAAGCGGGGGATCGAGAAGATCGACCGGCTCAAGGCCAAGCTGTACGCCGGGATGGCCGATCACGGGATCGTGGGGGAGCTGGCCGACGACATCTACACCAGGATCCAGGCCTTTGCGAACTTCGGGTTCGCGGAGAGCCACGCCCTCAGCTTCGCGCTGCTCGTGTACGCCTCCGCCTGGCTCAAGCTGCACGTCCCCGGGGCCTTCCTGGCCGGTCTGCTCCGGGCCCAGCCGATGGGCTTCTACTCCCCGCAGTCCCTGGTCGGGGACGCCCGGCGCCACGGGGTGTCCGTGCTCCGACCCGACATCGGGTGCTCGTCGGTGGACGCCGACCTCGAGCTCCTGACCCCGGGGGAGCCGGGCTCCGACCGGATCGCGGCCCTCGTCCCGGGTCTCGACCCGGTGGCGCCCGGGGTGGAGGTGGCTGGGGTCTCGGACCGGCGTACGGTCGCGGCCGGCCCGCTGGCCACGGGGTCCGCAGGCTGCCGCAACCCGGACCAGCCGCCCGTTCCCCCCTTCGTCCGCAACGGACCCGACCGGTCGAAGGACCACCGGCGGGACGGTCGCTTCGCGGTCCGACTCGGGCTGGTCGAGGTGGCGGGGCTGGGCCGGGAGACGGCGGAGCGGATCGTGGCCGAGCGGGAGCAGGCTCCCTTCGCCGACATGAACGACGTCGTCCGGCGGGCCGGCCTCACGGTGGCCCAGACCGAGTCGCTGGCCACGGCCGGGGCGTTCGACGGGTTCGGACTGACCCGTCGTCAGGCCCTGTGGAACGCGGGCTACGCCGACGACCTGGACACCCTGCCCGGGTCGGCGATCGACGCCTCGCCCCCGACCCTGCCCGGGATGAGCCCCGCCGAGATCACCGTCGCCGACCTGTGGGCCACCCACATCTCGCCCGACGACCACCCGGTGGGTCACCTCCGACCCATGCTCGCCGCCAACGGCATCGTCGCCATCGCCGACCTGGGCCCTCAGCACGACCGGCGTCGGATCCGGGTGGCGGGGCTGGTCACCCACCGGCAGCGCCCCGGCACGGCGGGGGGCATCACCTTCCTCAACCTCGAGGACGAGACCGGGATGCTCAACGTCGTCTGCTCTCAGCCGCTGTGGCAGCGCTACCGGCGGATCGGCCGCAACGTGCAGGGGCTGGTGATCCGCGGGGTCATCGAACACAGCGAGGGGGTGACCAACCTGGTGGCCGACCGGTTGGAGCCCCTGGGCTCGGTCTCGACGCAGGTGTCGAGCCTGCTCCCCACCGAGCACCAGTCGCGGGACTTCCGGTGAGCGTCGAGGCCGGCGCCACCTCGGGGTGCGACGCCACCGGCCCCGGGACCGCAGTAGCGTGACAGCCCGGAGCCGCCCGGGCCGTGCCCCCGGGAGTCCTCTGCTCCCAGGCCCGACCTGACCGACTCACCGGAAGACACCCGTGCGACCTGTTCTGCTCCCCGCCAACCAACCCGCCGACCGCTTCTACCTGGGCGGTGACCGGATCGCCGCCTTCCGCGGCATCGCCCCCACGGGTCCGCGAACGCCCGAGGACTGGGTGGGCTCGACCACCTCCGTCCGGGGCCACGACGACCTCGGCCAGACCCGGCTCGCCTCCGGTCGGCTGCTCCGCGACGAGATCCAGTCGGACCCCACCGCCTGGCTGGGGGCTGACCACGTCGCCGCCTTCGGCCCGGACACCAAG
Source organism: Friedmanniella sp. (assembly GCA_025964935.1). GTDB lineage: Bacteria > Actinomycetota > Actinomycetes > Propionibacteriales > Propionibacteriaceae > Microlunatus. The sequence continues at coordinate 2,611 of JAOPXW010000214.1, forward strand.
ATGCTCTTCAAGCTCCTGGACGCCGGTCAACGACTGCCCGTGCACGCGCACCCGGACACGGGGTTCGCCGCCGCCCACCTCGGTGAGCGGCACGGGAAGGCCGAGGCGTGGTACATCCTGCAGCCCGGCGAGGTGTTCCTCGGCCTGCGCGAAGACATCGACCCCGACGACCTGCTCCGGCTGGTGCGGGGTCAGCAGGTCGAGGAGATGCTGAGCCTGATGCACCGGCTCGAGGTCCACGCCCACCAGACCGTCTTCGTCCCGCCCGGCCTGCTGCACGCGGTGGGCAACGGGATCCTCCTGGCCGAGATCCAGGAGCCGGAGGACCTGTCGATCCTGCTGGAGTGGCGCGACTTCGCTCTCGACGGGAGCCGGGACGGCCATCTCGGACTGGGCATTGCGTTGGCGCTGCAGGCGGTGGAGACCCACGGCCGGACCCCGTCCCAGATGTCCGAGCTGCTGGTCGCGGAGCCCCGGCCGGGCAGCGTCCTGGTCGAGGCGGCTCGCACGATGTTCCGGCTGGAGCGCGTCGAGGTGGAACCGGGTGCCGTGACGACCCTCGAGGAGGGGTTCGGGGTCCTCGTCGGCCTGGAAGGCCGGGTGGACCTGACCGGTACCGACGGCTCCCTCACCCCGGTCGCCGCCGGGCAGACGGTTCTGCTGGCCCACGCGAGTGGGCCGCTCTCCGCCCGTGGTGCGGGCGTTCTGCTCTGGGCCCGGCCACCGGCGGCCCGCTGAGCCCCCGGGCCCTACAGGTCCGCGAGCTGCAGCTGGGAACCGAGTGGGCCGGCGAGGTGCCGGGCGTAGCTGGCGGAGACGTGGCGGAGGTTGTAGTAGCTCACGATGCCGGCGATGGCGGCCGGGCAGACCGTGTCGGTGCACAGCCAGCTCGTCACGTCGAGATAGCCGGCCCGATTGCGGGCTGCAGTCGTGCGCTCCATGGCGTTGTGCGCGGCCGGCACGGCCTGCGCGGCAGGCCGGGCGCACGCTCCGACGTCGTCGATGTGCAGGGGCAGGCAGGACGGTGCCGGCCTGGACAAGAACGGGATGTCGCCGAGCACGACCGCCCTGGCCCCCGTCCGGCGGACCGCAGTCAGGGTGGCGGTCAGCCCCTCCGACCAGGCCTGCTCGGTGTCGGTGGCGGCGAGCTCCCCGTCGACCGCCACGCCCCCGATCGCACCCTGGGAGGACAGCACGACCAGGTCCGGCTTGAGCTCAGCCACCCGGTCAAGTGCGGCCCGGCGCCACGTGTCGCATTCGGGGTAGGCCCGGTTGCGGCTGGCGTCCCAGACGCTCAAGGACGCCGCGGGGCACGCGGACTTGGCCAGCAGGACGACGGCCACATGGTCGCGTCGCCCCAGGAGGTCGAGGGCCGGGAGCCACATGGTCGCGTGGGAGTCCCCGAAGAGTACGACGGTCTTGCTGGCGGACCGGTCCCCGAACCGGCACTCGTCCCGGCTGGGCAAAGTGGTTGTGGATCTCTCGGCCTGGCAGCTGCCAC
>JAOPXW010000252.1 GCA_025964935.1 Friedmanniella sp.
AGTGCCGGACTGACGCTCCCGCAGGGTGGCCACGCTGGTCAGCAGGAACATCACCACGAACGGGAACACGCCCAGCAGCGGAGCGCCGATCCGGTCGAAGACGGGCGTCTTCTGGAAGGTCCAGGCCAGCAGCCCCAGCAGGACACACGGCACCACCACCAGTAGCCCGATGGTGCGGGGATCGTGACGGACCTGGCGCAGGACCCGCTCGCTGGTGGCCAGGGCGCGGCGGGGGCTCACGGCCGCACGTCCGGTGGGCTCGACGGTCGGTCGGAGGCCGACGGCCGGTCTGAACCTGACGGCCTGCGGGCGGCGGAACCCGCCTCGACCAGGGTCAGGAAGGCGGACTCGGCGTCCGCAGCCCCGGTGGCCGAGCGGAGGCCGACCAGCGTGTCGTCGGCGAGCAGATCGCCGGCCCGCATCAGCAGCAGCCGGTCGCACCGACTGGCCTCGTCCATGACGTGGCTGGACACCAGCAGCGTGGCGCCCGCGGCCGCGAGCCGGTGGAACATGGCCCACAGGTCACGGCGCAGCACCGGGTCCAACCCGACGGTCGGCTCGTCCAGGACGAGCAGTTCGGGCGTGCCCAGCAGCGCGGCCGCCAACGAGACCCGGCACAGCTCCCCGCCGGACAGGCGGGAGACGCGAGTGTCCAGCCGCGCCGCGAGATCCACCAGCCCCACCACCCGCTCGAGCTCGGCCGCCACCCGGCCACGGCGCACCCCGAGCACGGTCGCGAAGTAGCGCAGGTTCTCGGCGACGCTGAGGTCGGGGTAGACGCTGGGCCGCTGCGTGAGGTAGCCGACGCGGCGCCGGAGGTCGGGGTGGCCGGCGCGCCGGCCGAGCACCTCGACGCTACCGCCGGTCACCAGCTGCACCCCGACGATGCAGCGCATCAGCGTGCTCTTGCCGCAGCCACTGGGGCCCAGGAGTCCCACGACCTGACCCCGCGGCACCTCGAGCGTCAGCCCGGGGAGCACCTGGCGGCCCCCACGGACGACGTGCAGCCGGTCAACCCGGACCGCGGGCACGCTGCGGGCGGCCACCTCGACCCCTCCCCCAACGCCGCCGGCGCCCATGCCGAGAAATCTACTCCTGACCAGGCCGGGAAGCGCCCGTTCGGCGGCCCCTCCTCAGTCGCCTCGGCGCAGCCGGTCGGGCTCGGTCGGGGGCGAGCAGTACCGGCGTCGACCTCGCGACCCCGGCCCCTACAGGCAGCCCTTGACCGCGGCGATGACCCGGGCCCAGCGCGGGTCGCCGCCCGGTCCGATGTCGCGCATCCGGCTGCAGATGTAGCCGAAGCCGACCCCGTGGTCCGGGTCGGCGATCCCGAGCCGGGCGCCGGCGGCGGTGTGGGCGTAGGAGTTCGGCCCGAAGCCGGGCATGCCCGGGGAGGCCAACTGGTAGAACAGGCCCAAGCGGATGCTGGGGCCGGCGGTGCCGCTCTCCACCAGCGTCTCCACGTGGTCGGTCCGGGGCGCGGTCACGGCGGCCCGGGTCGCCGCGCTGAGCAGCTGGACCCCGTCGACCGGCTGCAGCGTGGCGGCGTACATCCGGGCCAGGGACCGCGCGTCGGTGATGGCCCCGATGGCGGGACGCTCCGCGGCGTACTGCTCCCGTACGTCGTCGGCATCGGCGAAGTCGGGGTCCATCGGCGGGTTCTCCCGCAGGAACTGCAGCCGGATCTCGGCGTACGAGCCGGGGGCCGCCGGGTCGGCGCCGGCCGGGTCCATCGGGCTCGCGTGCTCCCAGCGACCCGGGACCACCCGGTCGACGAGCTCCGCCGGCAGGCCCATCCACAGGTCGAGGCCCAACGGCTCGGCGAGCAGGGTGCGGACGTGCTGGGCGATGCCGGCCCCGGTCGCCCGTTTCACCACCTCGTCGAGCATGGCGCCGATGGTCACCGGGTGGTACGCCATGGCTTCCCCCGGGCGCCAGAGCGGCGCAGCGGCGGCCAGCGCGGCGGTGAGCGCCGGCCCCTGGTGCAGGTCCAGGCCGCGTAGACCGGTGCCGAGCGGAGGGTAGGGCAGGCCGACCGTGTGGGAGGCCAGCATGCCCAGGGTCGCGTCGGCCTTGCCGGCGGCCGCGAACTCGGGCCAGTAGTCCGCGACGCGACGCTCGGGATCGAGCTGACCGCGCTCCACCAGCATCGCCAGCACGGTGGCCGTGACCCCCTTGCTGCACGAGGCCACCATCATCAGGGCGTCCTCGGTCATCGGCCGGTTGTACACGACGTCGGTGCCGCCCCACAGGTCCACCACCGGTGCGCCGTCGTGGTAGACCGCCACGGCGGCGGCGTCCTCCCCCGGGTCGTCGAAGTTGGCGGCGAACGCGTCGGCCACCGGCTCGAAACCCGGAGCTACAGAACCCGCGATGCGCTCAGACATGACGGCAGGATAGGGGGCCCGGATCAGAACGGCGGAGGACCGAGAAGCTCGATGGCCCCCGTGGTCGCAGCGGCCGCGTTGACCCGCCCGAAGTCGGGCGGGGGCGGGTTGCCGGTGCCGGCCGGGTCGCTGGCCTGCCGGTAGAACGCTTCTCCGCCACCCGGTGTCTGGAGGCAGAGCATCCGTGCCGCGGGCGTCGTCACCAGAAAAGCATGCGGGACGCCGCGAGGGATGATGGCGATGCCCCCCGCCGCCAGCGCCGTCTCGACGCCGTCGATGTGCAGCCGCACCGCACCCTCCAGCATGTAGAAGGTCTCGGTCGCCTCCGGGTGCTGATGCAGCGGAGTGACCTTGCCCGCGTCCAGGGCGTCCTCGAAGAGGAGGAAGACCCCGCCCGTCTCCTCCTCCCCGGCCAGCCAGGTGTGCAGCCCGCCGCCGCAGAA
>JAOPXW010000276.1 GCA_025964935.1 Friedmanniella sp.
GGGCGACGAGGTCGCGCCAGTCCGCATGCACGTCGGTGAAGCCGAAGGCCGCGACCGCCCCCGCCAGCCGGGCGTCGGTCGCGGTGTCGGCCACGGCGACGAGCTCCGGGGTCAGCGGCAGGTCCAGGTAGTGCTGTCGCAGCCGGGCGTACGCGCGGGCGTGCACCTGGCCCATCCAGCCCAGTCCGACGACGCCGACCCGCAGCGGAGAGGCGGTGGGATCGCTCGGCAGGGCGGTGGGCGGCGTCGTCATGGCGTTCCTCTCGACCATCGACCGACCTGGTCAATGTCAGGACATAAGGTACAAGTCGGGACCGCGGTCTCGAGGACCGGGGCTCAGGAGGGTCAGGAGAAGGTCAGAAGCACCTTGCCGGAGCGGACCGGGTCCTCGGCCAGCTCGAGCGCGGCGACCGCGTCGCGGATCGGGACCGTGTGGGTGACGACCCCGGCCACCGGCAGCGACCCGTCCTCCAGGGCGGCGACCACCGCGTCGATCTCGTCGTGGAAGCGGAACGACCCGACCAGCTCCAGCTCCCGGGCGATGGCGGCGGCGACGGGCACCGGCTGGTCCCCCGGGGGGAGCAGACCGAGCATCACCACCCGACCTCCGCGGGTCGTGGCCCCGACGGCGGACCCGAGTCCCGCCGCGGTGCCGGAGGACTCCACCGTGACGTCGGCGTCCACGGCGGTGACCGCCGTCGCGTCGGTGGCGAGGACGGTACGGGTCGCCCCCAGCGCCCGGACCCGGGCCAGTGGCTCGGCGTGCAGGTCCACCGCGACCACCTCCGCCGCGCCGGCCCGGACCGCCACCGCCACGACGAGCGCTCCGATGGGGCCCGCGCCCACGACCAGGACCCGTCGGCCGCGGACCTCGCCGGCCCGGGCGAGAGCCCGCCACGCGACGCTGGCCGGCTCGATCAGGGCGGCCGTCCGCAGCGGGACTGCGGGGCTGACCACCCGCAGCATGGTCGTGGCCAGAGGCAGGAACCGGACGAACCCGCCCTGGGTGTGCGGGAGCCGGGCCGCGCTGCCCAGGTAGGTGCCGGCGGGGGAGAGATGTGGACGGTCGGCAGGGAAGCGCTCGAGGCCGTCCCCCGGGCCCGGGCGGCCGGGGTGGACGGCCACGGGTGTGCCCGTCGGCGGGCCCGACCCGTCCGTGGCCGCGACCACCACCCGACCGACGATCTCGTGACCCAGCAGCAGCGGCTCGCGCAGCACCGACTGACCGGCCGCGCCGTGTCGCCAGTAGTGCAGGTCCGAGCCGCAGATGCCGCCGTACACGACCTCGACCATGGCCTCGTACGGCTCCGGCCGCCGGACCGGCACCGGCTCGACCCGGACGTCGCCCGCCGCGTACGCCACCAGGCCGAGAGCGTGGTCGGGGATCTGTGCGCTCACCGCGGGCCCCTCACACGACCACTGTCATCCCGCCGTCGACGAAGATCGTCTGGCCGTTGACGTAGTCGGAGGCGTCGGAGGCCAGCCACACCACCGGTCCGACGAGGTCCTCGGGTCGTCCCCAGCGCCCGGCCGGGGCCCGTCCGAGGATCCAGTCGTTGAACGCCGCGTCGTCGACCAGGTTCTGGGTCATGGCGGTGTGGATGTAGCCCGGGGCCAGGGAGTTGGTCTGCAGCCCCGACGAGGCCCACTCGGCGGTCATCGCCCGGGTCAGGTTGCGCAGCCCGCCCTTGGCCGTGGTGTACGGCGCGATCGTCGGCCGCGCGAGGTCGGCCTGCACCGACCCGATGTTGACGATCTTGCCCCGGCCGCGCGGGACCATCACGCGGGCCGCCGCGCGGCCCACGATGAACGCGCTGGTGACGTTGGTCTCCAGCACCCGCCGCCAGTCGGCGAGGGCCAGGTCGAGCATCGGGACGCGGTGCTGGATCCCGGCGTTGTTGACCAGGATCCGGAGCGGTCCGATCTCCTTCTCGACCCAGGCCACCGCCGCCGTCACGGCCGGCTCGTCGGTCACGTCGAAGGCGCGGGCCGCGATCCGCTCCTCGCCGAAGCGGTCCGCCAGCTCCCGTCGGGTGCCCTCCAGCCGGTCGGGGTCGACGCCGTTCAGGACCACCGTGGCCCCGGCGTCGGCCAGACCCTCGGCCAGCGTGCGTCCGATGCTCCGGCTCGAGCCGGTCACCAGGGCGACCCGGCCCGTCAGGTCGAACGCGGCACTCGACATCAGGGGCACTCCTCGAGGGGGTGGGCGGGGCGGGCGGCGAGCTGGTGACGGGGCCGGGCGGGTTGAGCGGGGTCGGGCGGGGACCGGGGTCAGGGGGAGAAGAGCAGCACCAGGCCGGCGCTGGTGTAACCCATCATGACGACCAGCAGCGGCAGCTGGCCCCGCAGGGCCCGTTCGGGCGGCAGCAGGGTCACCGCTCGCTCGTGGGCCGCCACGATGCCGAGCACGTGGCCGCCGACGATGGCCACGAGCTGGATCGCTGCGATCACCCCCGGGTGGTCGAACAGCGCGGTGTTGACCCCCATCTCGGCCGACCCGAAGACGTTCCAGCCCCGGCCCAGCGGGTCGGAGAACAGGATGGCCGTGCGCTGCCCCTCCGCCACCAGCAGCGTGGCGTAGTGGGCCACGGCGTACCCGATCACGATCGGGACCACCGATCCCGCCATCAGCCGGGGGTAGGCGCCCGCCGGTCGGTCGCCGTAGCGGGCCATCACCACGGTCGCCGCGGCGAACGTGCCACCGACCAGGGCGATCATGGCCACGAGGCCGACCGTGGCCCAGACCGTGGTCGGGACCGGGGAGCTCTGGACGGTGCCGATCCACCAGCTCGTGTTGGCGAAGCTGTCGAAGGCGGTGCTCCCCAGCAGGACGCAGACCACGCCCACCGTGCCCGGGGGCGGCTCCCAGTGGCTCAGGCCGGCCAGCGGGTTTCCCAGCCGGAGCGTGCCCTGCACCCGGCGCCACGGCGACAGCTGGGCGACCGAGGACGCGTACGCCTCGAACGGGTCCGCCGCGGCGACCCAGCGGCGGCCGAACGCGACCGCGCCGAGGATCAACAGCACGAACCAGCCCAGAGCCCAGAGGCGGAGCACCGTCAGGGTCGCGCGGTCCGGCTCGACGAGCTCCAGCCAGCCGAACCCGAACAGCGCCACCGCCGCCGGCCAGACGCCGAGCCGGGCGGGCAGCCGGACCAGGCCCTCGTCCGGGTCGACCCGCGCCAGGGCGCACAGGGCCCGGTGCACCGTACGGATCGGGTTGGTGGCTCGCCAGAACTGGCCCAGGAGCAGCGAGAGGGGGACCAGGCCCACCCACATCCACACGTAGACGAAGCCGAACACCGGGTTGGTCAGCAGGTCCTGGCCGGCGACCAGGGCCAGCACCACCCAGGCGTACGTGGCCAGCACCAGCAGCCGGGCAGCCGGCCGGACGCCCGGGTGGTCGAGCACCCGGGTCAGCCGGGGGAGGGCGAGCCCGCCGACCCGGGTGAACCGCGGGGTCCGCCAGGCCAGCAGCAGCACCCCGAAGGACAGGGCCAGGGCCAGCACGGCGCCCAGCACCACCAGGGGGAACGGCAGCGGCAGGTCGTGCCGGGACGCGATGCCGTGCAGGGGGATGAGGATCACGCGCGACGCCTGGCTCGGTGGGCCGGCCGGGTCATCGTGCGTTCAGGATGACGATCGTCTTGCCCAGCTTGTGGGACTCGACCTCGATGCTGCCGGGCTCGGTGATCGTGAAGGACCCGGTCGTCGTCTGGCCGGCCCGGACGGGCAGCTCGTAGCCGTCCCCACCCGTGTGGGCGTGGATCTCGTCGGCGGCGTCGCTGGTCACCGACAGGGCGACGGTGTCACCCACCTTGACGTCCAGCTTCTTCCCGTTCGGGCTCACCTGGCCGTCGGCGAGGGTGATGTCCAGGGTGATCGCGGCCGCGGGTGCAGCCGACGCGGTCGGCGTGCCCGCCGGGGTCGAGGCGGGCGTGGCGGTCGCCCCGGGGGTGATCTGGCCCGAGGCACTCACACTCGGGGCCGCCGGCGCCGTACTCGAGCCGCCCGAGGGGCTCGCCGTGCAGCCCGCCACGGCCAGTCCGAGGACGAGGGCCCCGAGGGCCACCGTCGCCCGGGTCGGCACGGCCCGGCCCCGGGGGGACGGGCGGATCGGGGTCAGGGGGTGGGGGCGGGTCACGGCGAAACCATTCCTTATCGGGGCGCGGGATGTCCACCGGCGGGAGGCCGGGGCACATCCAGCCCGACGAACGGTGGCCCGGATGCGTTCCCCGCTCCGGTCTGCGGGCTGGAGTACGGTGAGGGCCTAGCCCGACGCGACGGGCCGGCGCCACCCGCACCCCCCGGTCGAGAGGACCCGCGATGCCGCAGCGACTCAGCCCGCTCGAGATCAGCCTGCTGGCCCTGGACACCGCCCACACGCCCGGCCACGTCGGCACCGTCGACCTCTTCGACGCCGGCCCCGACGGCTTCGACTACGAGCGGCTGATCGGGCTGATCCGGGAGCGGATCGCCTACGTCCCCCGCTACCGGCAGCGGGTCCGGGCGGTCCCGGCCCGGCTGGCCGGTCCGGTCTGGGTGGACGACGAGAACTTCGACCTCACCTTCCACGTCCGGCGCTCAGCGCTGCCCCGGCCCGGCACGATGGAGCAGCTGCGGGAGTTCGTGGGCCGGGTGATGGCCCGCCGCCTGGACCGGTCCCGCCCGCTGTGGGAGATCTACCTGGTGGAGGGGCTGGAGGGCAACCGGTTCGCCCTCGTCGCCAAGTCGCACCTCGCCCTGGTCGACGGCGTCGACACCGTCGACATCGGTCAGGTACTGCTCGACGGCAGCGCCGACGCCGACAGCGCCGTCGGATCCGGGACCTGGCAGCCGCTGCCCGAGCCGTCCCCGGTCGAGCTCGTCGTCGGGGCCCTGTGGCAGAACGCCCGTGACCCGGTGCTGGCGGTGGACAGCTTCCGCGGGGCGCTGACCGGGGTCCTCGGGGTGGCGGTCGCGGTCGGCGAGGTGGTCGGGGGGGTCGGCGGCGCCCTGGGCGAGCTGGCCGGTGACGCCCTCCGCGGCGGGCGGCCGGCCGCCGGGTCGCCGCTCGCCGGTCTGGTGTCGGAGCAGCGGCGGTTCGCCACTGTACGGGTGTCGCTGGACGACTTGCGGGAGGTCCGGCGCGAGCACGACCACACCATCAACGACGTGCTGCTGGCCATGGTGACCGGTGGGCTGCGGACCTGGCTGCTGACCCGGGGCGAGTCCCTCAGCGCCGGCTCGGCCCTGACGGCGCTGGTGCCGATGAGTGTGACCGAGGACGACGGCGAGCCCACCTCGCTGGGTAGCCAGGTGGCGCCGCACCTCCAGCGGCTGCCGATCGGGGAGCCGAACGCCGCGATGCGGCTGCACCAGGTGGCGTACGGGACCCAGGCGCACAAGGACACCGGACGGGCCGTGGCGGCCCGGTCGCTGGCCGACATCGCGGGCTTCGCCCCCACGACCCTGCACGCGCTGGGGGTCCGGGTCTCGGCCGGGACGGTCCGCAAGCAGCACGACATCGTCATCACCAACGTCCCGGGCCCTCAGCTGCCCCTGTACGCCGCGGGTGCCCGCCTGGAGTCGAGCTACCCGGTCCTGCCCCTGTCGGCCGGCCACCTGCTGACGGTGGGCATCACCTCCTACGACGGCGAGGTGTTCCTGGGCCTGAACGCCGACCGGGACGCGATCGCCGACCTCGACGTCCTGGCCCAGTGCCTGCTCGACGCGCTGGACGAGCTG
>JAOPXW010000317.1 GCA_025964935.1 Friedmanniella sp.
GGCCCCCGGGTCTCTCCGGGCAGCGTCGCTCCGGTCACTCCGACGCGGCGGCCGGGGTCTGCAGGTTGTCCTTGATCAGGTTCATCACCGAGGAGTCGGTGAGGGTGGTGACGTCCCCGAGCTCGCGATTCTCGGCGATGTCACGCAGCAGCCGTCGCATGATCTTGCCCGAGCGGGTCTTGGGCAGCTCCTCCACGACCATGATCTGGCGGGGTCGGGCGATGGCCCCGATCTGGGTGGCGACGTGCTTGCGCAGCTCGGCCACGACGTCGGGGCCGCCGTCCCCGGCCTCGGAGCGCAGGATCACGAAGGCAACGATGGCCTGCCCGGTGGTCTCGTCGGGCGCCCCGACCACGGCCGCCTCGGCGACCTTGGGGTGGGAGACCAGGGCCGACTCGATCTCAGTGGTGGACAGGCGGTGGCCGGAGATGTTCATGACGTCGTCCACCCGGCCCAGCAGCCAGATGTCGCCGTCGTCGTCCCGCTTGGCGCCGTCGCCGGCGAAGTAGAGGCCCTTGAAGCGGGACCAGTAGGTGTCGGCGTAGCGCTGGTCGTCGCCCCACAGGGTGCGCAGCATGGCCGGCCACGGCTTGGTGATCACCAGGTAGCCCCCGGAGCCGTTGGGCACCGGCTGCGCCTCGTCGTTCACCACGTCGACCGACACCCCGGGCACGGCCGTCATCGCCGCGCCCGGCTTGCCCTGGCTGACCCCGGGCATCGGGGAGATCATGTGCATCCCGGTCTCGGTCTGCCACCAGGTGTCGACGACGGGGGCCCGGTCGCCGCCGATGTGGGTGCGGTACCAGACGTAGGCCTCGGGGTTGATGGGCTCACCGACCGAGCCGAGGACCCGCAGCGAGGTGAGGTCGAACTTGGCCGGGATCTCGGCGCCCCACTTCATGAAGGTCCGGATCGCGGTGGGGGCGCAGTAGAGGATCGTCACCTGGTACTTCTGGACGATCTCCCACCACCGGCCCTGGTGCGGGGTGTCGGGGGTGCCCTCGTACATCACGCTGGTGGTCGCGTTCGCCAGCGGGCCGTAGACCAGGTAGGAGTGCCCGGTCACCCAGCCCACGTCCGCCGCGGTCCAGAAGACGTCCCGGTCGTTCTTGAGGTCGAAGGTCGCCCAGTGGGTGTAGCAGGTGCCCACCAGGTAGCCGCCGGTGGTGTGCAGGATGCCCTTGGGCTTCCCGGTGCTGCCCGAGGTGTACATGATGTAGAGCGGCTGCTCGGCCGGGAACGACTCGCAGGTGTGCTCGGTCGACTGCCCGCCCACGAAGTCGTCCCACCACAGGTCGCGGTCCGGCGTCATGGCCGTCTCCTGGCCGGTCCGGCGCACCACGAGGACGTGGCGCACGTCGGGGCAGGAGGTCAGCGCCTGGTCGACGGCGGGCTTCAGCGCGGAGGCCGCGCCCTTGCGGTAGCCGCCGTCGGCGGTGATGACGACCTCGACACCGCAGTCTTGGATCCGGGCCGACAGGGCGTCGGCCGAGAAGCCACCGAAGACCACGGTGTGCGGGGCCCCGAGCCGGGCGCACGCGAGCATCGCCACCACGGCCTCCGGGATCATCGGCAGGTAGATCGCGACCCGGTCGCCGGCCTTGACCCCCAGCTCGACCAGCGCGTTCGCCGCCTGCTTGACCTCGGTCGTCAGCTCGGCGTACGTGATGGTGCGGCTGTCGCCGGGCTCGCCCTCGAAGTAGTAGGCGACCCGGTCGCCCAGACCGTTCTCGACGTGGCGGTCCAGGCAGTTGTACGCCGCGTTCAGGGTGCCGTCGGCGAACCAGGTGGCGAAGGGCGGGTTGGTCCAGTCGAGCACCTGCTGCGGCTCGGTGTCCCAGGTGATCCGACGGGCCTGCTCACGCCAGAAGCCCTCGGGATCGGACTCGGCCTGCACGTACGTCTCCGCCGTCACGTTGGCGTGCGCCGCCAGCTCCGCGGGCGGGGGGAAGCGCCGCTCCTCGTTCGACAGGTTGCTCAGAGCCTCGTTGCTCACCGGTGTTCTCCTCGACGTCGATGCCGTTCCGGGGCCCGCGTACGGGTGTCCCGGTTCCTCGTCACCTTATCGACGGGCACTGACAGTCCGGGCGGGGTGGGCGGTCCGGGGCGGGTGGGCCGCACCGTTTGGGGCGGGAGTCGTCCGGCTCGGTAGCGTGGTGCCATGTCCTACGTCGCCGATGACAATCGCTACTCAGTCCAGCCCTACCGCCGCTGCGGACGCAGCGGCCTCCAGCTGCCCGCCGTCTCCCTCGGGTTCTGGCACAACTTCGGGGACGACAAGCCGATCGAGACCCAGCGCGCCGTGATGCGCCGGGCCTTCGACCTCGGCGTCACCCACTTCGACCTGGCCAACAACTACGGCCCGCCCTACGGTGCGGCCGAGAAGAACGTCGGGCACATCCTCACCGAGGACTTCGCCGCCTACCGCGACGAGCTCATCATCTCCAGCAAGGCCGGCTGGGACATGTGGCCCGGCCCGTACGGCGACCACGGCTCCCGGAAGTACCTGACGGCGAGCCTGGACCAGTCCCTGACCCGGCTGGGCCTGGACTACGTCGACATCTTCTACCACCACCGTCCCGACCCCGAGACCCCGCTCGAGGAGACGATGGGCGCCCTCGACGCGGCCGTCCGGGCGGGCAAGGCGCTCTACGTCGGGGTGTCGTCCTACTCCCCGGAGGCCACTGCCGAGGCGGCGCGGATCCTGCGCGAGCTGGGCACGCCGATGGTCATCCACCAGCCGTCCTACTCGATGTTCAACCGCTGGATCGAGGACGGTCTGCTGCCCGTGCTGGAGCAGGAAGGTGTCGGCTGCATCGCCTTCACCGCCCTGGCCCAGGGTCTGCTGACCGACCGCTACCTCAAGGGGGTGCCCGCCGACTCCCGGGCCGCCCAGGGCAAGTCGCTCTCGCAGGACCAGATCAGCGACGACAACCTCGCCCGGGTCCGGGCCCTGAACGAGATCGCCGCCGGCCGCGGCCAGACGCTGGCCCAGCTCGCGCTGGCCTGGGTGCTGCGCGACTCGAGGATGACCTCCACCCTGATCGGCGCCAGCTCGGTCAAGCAGCTCGAGGACAACGTCGCGGCGACGCAGCGGCTGGACTTCTCCGACGACGAGCTCGTCGAGATCGACAAGTACGCCGTCGAGTCCGGTGTCGACCTGTGGGCCGACGCCCGGGACGCCACCGCCTCCTGAGGGCCGGGTCTCCTGAGGGCCGGGTCTCCTGGGGGCCAGGAAACTAGGTAGACATAGGTTTCGACCGCTTGACCCAGGTTGCAAGCTGGGTCAAGCGGTCGAAACCTGTCTCAGGTGCTACCACTTCGGGCCGTCTGGCCTCAGTGCGAGATGGCCTTCTCCGCGCCGGCACCGGTCAGGGACCTGACCGACAGCTCGTCGTAGCGGGTCTGGCTGCTGGTGTCCTTGCTGATGAACGTGCCCACGATGCCGCACAGGAACCCGAACGGGATCGAGACCAGGCCCGGGTTCCGGAGCGGGAACCAGGCGAAGTCCATCGTCGGGGCCAGCGAGGTCGGGGTGCCCGAGCCCACCGGGGAGAAGATGACCAGCACGACGGCGGCGATCAGACCGCCGTAGATGCTGAAGGTCGCTCCCATGGTGTTGAACCGCCGCCAGAAGAGGTTGAACAGCAGCGCCGGCAGGTTCGCCGAGGCCGCCACCGCGAAGGCCAGCGCGACCAGGAACGCGATGTTGAGACGCTGGGCCGGGATGGCCAGCGCGATCGCGACCGCCCCGATGCCGAAGGCCGCGATCCGGACCACGATCATCTCGCTCCGCTCGCTGGCCCGGCCCTTCTTGATCACGCTGGCGTACAGGTCGTGCGCGACCGAGGACGCCGAGGTCAGGGTCAGACCGGCGACCACCGCAAGGATGGTGGCGAACGCCACCGCGGAGATCAGGGCGAGCAGCACCGAGCCCCCGAGCGTGCCCTCCCCACCGCCGACCGCCTGGGCCAGCAGCGGCGAGGCGGCGTTGCCGGAGGTGGTGGCGATCTGGCTGCCCTTGGCCGTGTTGACCAGGGCGGCGGCACCGAAGCCCAGCACCAGGGTCATCAGGTAGAAGGCGCCGATCAGCCCGATCGCCCACAGCACCGACTTGCGGGCCGCGTTGGCCGTGGGGGTGGTGTAGAAGCGGATCAGGATGTGCGGCAGACCGGCCGTGCCCAGCACCAGGGCCAGACCCAGCGACAGGAAGTCGAACTTGCCCACCAGGTCCTTGCCGTAGAGCTGCCCCGGCTCGAGGAACGCCTGGCCCTTGCCGGAGTTCTGCGCGGCGGCGCCGAGCAGCTCGGACAGGTTGAAGTGGAACTGGGCCAGGACCAGGATCGTGATCAGCAGGGTGCCGATCATCAGCAGCACCGCCTTGACGATCTGGACCCAGGTCGTCCCCTTCATCCCGCCCAGCGTCACGTAGACGACCATCAGGATGCCCACGCCGACGATGACCAGGTTCTTCACGGTCGGGTCGCTGACCCCGAGCAGCAGGCCCACCAGGGCGCCGGCGCCGACCATCTGGGCCAGCAGGTAGAAGATCGAGACCACAATCGTGGAGGTGGCCGCGGCACTGCGGACCGGGGTCTGACGCATCCGGTAGGCCAGCTGGTCCGCCATCGTGTAGCGCCCGGAGTTCCGCAGCAGCTCGGCGACGAGCAGCAGCGCGACGAGCCAGGCCACCAGGAAGCCGATCGAGTAGAGGAAGCCGTCGTAGCCGTACAGCGCGATGGAGCCGGAGATGCCGAGGAAGGAAGCGGCCGACATGTAGTCGCCGCCGATGGCCAGACCGTTCTGGAAGCCGGAGAAGGAGCGGCCGCCGGCGTAGTAGTCGGCGGCGGTCTTGTTCTGGCGGGAGGCCCAGAAGGTGATGCCGAGCGTCACGGCGACCACGGCGAGGAACAGCGTGATGGTCAGGACGCGGTTGTCCCCGGCGGCGAGCGGTACGAGCAGCGGCGTCATCGCCCGGTCTCCTTCTCGTAGCGCTGGCGCAGCCGGGTCGACAGGGGGTCGAGGTGACGGTCGGCGTAGCGCGAGTACAGGTAGGCGATCACGAAGGTCGAGAGGAACTGGAGCAGCCCGAAGACCAGCGCGACGTTCACGTGGCCGACGACCCGGGTGTCCATGAAACCGCGCGCCCAGTTGTTGCAGACGACGTAGGTCACGTACCAGACGAGGAAGGCCACCGTCGCCGGGATGGCGAAGCGCCGGTAGCGCCGCTTCAGCTCGGCGAAGTCAGGCTCCCGGGCGAGGTCGGTGTACGACTGCTCCTCCCGCTTGCGCTGGTTGCTGGCCGGCGGTGTTCGCCGCGTGCGTGCCATCTGTGGCCTCCGTTGGTCGCCGTGTTGGCGAGACCATATAGGCCACTGGTCCTATGGTCGAGGAGGCGGACCGGGAACGTTCCCGAGCCGTGACCACACGTCAGCGCAGGACCAGCTCCAGCAGCGCCTCCGGGGACTCGAGCTGGGGCAGGTGCCCGGTCCGTGGGAGCAGCACGAAACGGGCTCCGGGGATCAGCGCCGCGTACGCCTGCGCCACCTCGGCGTCGACGATG
>JAOPXW010000354.1 GCA_025964935.1 Friedmanniella sp.
CCGGCCGTCCAGGAGGAGCGACGGGTCGTGGCCGAGCTGCTGCACGCCGGCGCCGGGATGGTCGTGACCGGCGGGCACGTGGGCGTGCTGCTGCACCTGCTGCGGCTGTTCGGGCTCGACACCGTGCTGCCGGGCCTGCCCCCGGTGACGCCGCTGATCACCTGGTCGGCGGGCGCGATGGCGCTCTCGGAGCGCGTCGTGCTCTTCCACGACCACCCGGTCCGCGGCGGATCCTGGGCCGGGGCGGGCCCACAGCCCGTCGAGGCGTACGCGGTGGGCCTGGGCCTGTTCGAGGGGCTGCTGCCCTTCCCGCACCCCCGGGAGCGGTTGGCCACCGACGACCCCGGTCGTCTCGGTCTGCTCGCCCGCCGGTTCGCACCGCGCCGCTGCGTGCTGCTGACCGAGGGGGCCCGCCTCGACCTCGGCACCGACGACCGTCCCGGCCCGGCCCTGCCCGACACGGCCCGCTGGCTGGGTGAGGACGGTCTGGTCCACACCGGCGCGGAACCGGCGGTGCCGGCGTGACGGGCGACGGGATGAAGGGGCAGGCTCTGAAGGGGCAGGGGGCCAAGGGCGGCGGCAAGGCGCGGCGTCGCAAGCTGGCCGTGAACCGGTTGCGACACCGACTGACCCGGCTGGCGACGGAGGGCCGGCCGCTGGAGGACACGGTGCAGCGCTTCGTGTCCGGCCACGACCTGCCGCTGGTCGAGGGGCTGCGGTGCACGTTCGCGGTCCGGGTCGAGGCCGACGCGGTCTACGTGCGGCACCGGGTCAACGGGCTGCCCGACGACCTGGCCCTGCGCCGCATCCCCGACACCGACCTCTGGTTCGTGGTGGTGGAGATCCCGCCCGACTCCCGGGTGGAGTACCAGTACGAGCTCCGACGCGGTGACCACTGGGAGCGCTTCAACGACCCGGCCAACCCACGCCAGGCCCCGGGGCCGTTCGGCAGCTCGTCGGTGCTGCACAGCCAGGGCTACCGACCGCCGCCGTGGACCGCGTACGACCCGGAGGCCCGGCCCGGCGAGCTGGTCGAGATGGAGATCCGCAGCCAGGCGCAGCGCCGGGAGAACCGGGTCACCCTCTACCTGCCGGCCCGGTTCCGTCCGACCGGGCGCTACCCGCTCCTGGTGGTGCACGACGGGGGCGACTTCCTGGCGTACGCCGACATGAAGACCGTGCTCGACAACCTCATCCACTCCCACGACATGGCCGAGACCGTGGTGGCCTTCACCTATCCCGGCGACCGGCTGAAGGAATACCCGAACAGCGGGGCGCACGCCCGCTGGATCGCCGAGGAGCTGGTCGGGCAGCTGGAGACCCAGCTGCCGCTGGTCGCCCGGCCCTCGGGCCGCGCGCTGATGGGGTCCAGCTTCGGGGCGGTCGCCTCGCTGGCCACCGCCGTACGCCGCCCGCAGACCTTCGGCTCGCTGCTGCTGCAGTCGGGCTCGTTCGTGTTCACCGACATCGGGGCCGACCACGGCGAGGACCCGGCGTTCGACCCGGTGGTGCGGTTCGTGAACCGCTACCGCGCGCACCCGACCCGCGTCGCGGACCGGCTGTTCGTGTCCTGCGGGGTCTACGAGGACCTGATCGTGGCCAACCGGTCGATGCTGCCGGTCTTCGCCGAGGCCGGGATGGAGGTCCGCTACGTCGAGTCCCGCGACGGTCACAACTGGGAGTCCTGGCGGGACCGGCTGGGTGAGGGCCTCAGCTGGATCTTCCCCGGGGAGCAGCTGTTCGTCTACGAGTGAGGGGCGGTCCGTCGGGGAGCGCGCCGGCCGGCTCGCCGTCGGGTCCGCCCCGCCGGCCACGATTGGTCTTCGGGCACCCCGACCGGTAAATTGCTCCGTTGGTGCGCGACCTCACGGTCGTGACGCCAGGTTCGGTCCACCCATGTGGCCCGGACAGCAATCGCCCTCCTGCTATGGACACTCCATAGCCGCTCGAGACCAGAGGAGGTGGAGTTCGCGATGCGTCCCTATGAGGTCGTGGTCATCTTTGACCCCGACACCGACGAGCGTACGGTGCAACCCACGCTCGACCAGTACCTGACCGTCATCACCAAGGGTGGTGGCAACGTCGACAACATCGACATCTGGGGAAAGCGCCGTCTGGCGTACGAGATCCAGAAGAAGTCCGAGGGCATCTACGCCGTCATCAACCTGACGGCCGAGCCCGCTGACGTGAAAGAGATGGACCGTCAGTTCACGATCAACGAGTCGATCATGCGGACGAAGGTCCTCCGGACCGACGCTCACTGAGCTGCTCGACCCCACCGCACCGGTTGTCCACAGATCAGCACGACGTCGTCCGCGATGTCAGTGCCACCTGGCACGCTGATCAGCGACACCACGACCCGTACGGCCCTCGATCACAACAAGGGGAATGACCCATGGCAGGCGAAACACCCATCACGCTGGTCGGCAACCTCACCGCCGACCCGGAGCTGCGCTTCACCCCGTCGGGTGCAGCCGTCGCGAACTTCACCGTCGCGTCGACGCCCCGCACCTTCGACCGTCAGACCAACGAGTGGAAGGACGGGGACGCGATGTTCCTGAACTGCGCCGTCTGGAGACAGGCGGCGGAGAACGTGGCGGAGTCCCTGCAGAAGGGCATGCGGGTCATCGTCCAGGGTCGGCTCAAGTCCCGGAGCTACGACACCCGCGAGGGTGAGCGGCGCACGGTCTTCGAGATCGACGTCGACGAGATCGGTCCGGCGCTGAAGTACGCCACGGCCAAGGTCACCCGGAGCTCCGGGGGCGGCGGCCAGGGCGGCGGCGGCGGCGGCGGCCAGTCCGGCGGCGGCGGTGGTCGTTCCTCCGGGGGCGGCGGCGGCGGCAACTTCGGCGGCGGCGACGACCCGTGGGCCTCCGGTGGTTCCGGCGGCGGCAACGCGGGCGGCGGCAGCCGTCCCGCAAGCTCGGACCCCTGGGGATCTGCTCCCCAGAGCGACGAGCCCCCGTTCTGAGCTGAGCCACCCGGCTCGACCCAGGACACCCAGCCCATCCGACAGCACGGCACATTCCGGTTGGCGGGCCCCGATCAGGGGACCCGCGCCGGGCTCGAAAGGAGAGCACCACAATGGCCAACATCCCTCCGGCGAAGCGCGCACCCAAGAAGAAGTCCAACCCCCTGCGCGCCGGCCAGCACATCGACTACAAGGACACCGCGACCCTGCGGAAGTTCATCTCCGAGCGGGGCAAGATCCGCGCCCGCCGGGTGACCGGTCTCTCCGTCCAGGAGCAGCGCAAGGTTGCCATCGCCATCAAGAACGCCCGCGAGGTTGCGCTGTTGCCGTACGCCTCGACGGCCCGCTAAGGAGGACAGAGCCGCATGAAGCTCATTCTGACTGCTGCTGTGGACAACCTCGGCGCTGCCGGCGACGTGGTCGAGGTGAAGGACGGCTACGGCCGTAACTTCCTCGTGCCGCGTGGCTTCGCGATCCGGTGGACCCGTGGCGGCGAGAAGCAGATCGACGGCATCAAGCGCAGCCGTGACGCTCGCGAGATCCGTGGTCTCGACCACGCCCAGGAGGTGCGGACGCACCTCGAGGGTCTGACCATCGAGCTCGGCGTGCGCGCGGGTGAGACCGGCAAGCTCTTCGGTGCGGTGACCCCGTCCGACGTGGCCGGTGCCATCAAGAAGGCCGGCGGTCCGTCGGTCGACAAGCGCTCCGTCGAGATCAAGAAGCCGATCAAGAACCTCGGTTCCCACACGGTCGGGGTGAAGCTGCACGACGCGGTCACCGCGCACCTGCAGCTGGCTGTCGTCTCGGCCTGACACGCGATGACGGTCGCCGCGACGCGGTGACCGTCCCTGCTCGGCGAAACCGGCCGTCCCTCGCGGGCGTGCCGGTTTTGCCGTCTCCGGGCGGCGCACCGGCGAGGTCCCCGACCGGCCTTGTCCGCCGCCGGAGAATGAAGGCGAACCGCTGCACCTCCGGGTGCCGACCAAGGAGTAGTCATGGTCCTGCCCACCGCCGAAGCGCTCGAGGAGCGCCGTCGGGGCTACCGGCGCCGTGCGCCCGTCTGCGCGGCGGCGGCGCTGTTCATGCTGCTCAGCGCCACGTTGCCGCACGTCGGGATCCTGGCCTTCGACGACTACGGTCGCAACCTGATCGCCGCGAGCCGGTTCTTCATCAAGGCGCAGGCCGCGGCTGAGGGGTTCCAGGGCGCCAACCCCAGCCAGGTCGCGCTGGGCCTGAACGTGACGTACGGGGGCCTCGCCGCCCAACAGGTCGGCCTGCTCTTCGGCGTCGGCTCCTTCTGGGTGCTGGCCGCCGCGAGCATGGGTCGCTGGACCCGCCGGCTGACCCTCATCTCGGGCTGGCTGCTGCTGGCCAGCGTCGTGCTGACCACCGCCGGCTTCGGGCTGCTCGAAGGGGCCGGGGTGCCGAGCCGGATCGGGGTGGCCTGGCTCTTCGCCCTGTTCGCCGGGCTGACCATGGTGCTGGGCGGCCGCGCCGCCCGGGCGCGGGAGGACCAGACCACCTACCTCGCCCGCCCCATGCTCAACGGCTGACGTGTCCGGCCCGGCATCGACTTCGCCGACTGGCGCGACCTCCCTGCGGTTCAGGTAGTGGCGCCCACCCGCACCCAGGACTCGGTGCGGGTGCGGAGGGTCAGGGTCGCCATCCGGGCGAGCATGAAGCCGCCGTACGCCACCCACAGCCAGACCAGCCCGGCCTGCTGCTCGCGCACCAGCCAGGCCAGGGGCCCGTACGCGACCAGCGAGAGCAGTCCGGCCAGCGCCAGGTAGCGGCCGTCGCCGGCGCCGATCAGGACCCCGTCCAGGACGTAGACCACCCCGGCGACCGGGGCGAGCGCCGCCAGCACCAGCAGGGCCCGTCCGACGAGGTCCTGCACCTGGAGATCGGGGCTGAACAGCCCGACGTAGAGGGGCCGGGTCGCGGCCAGCAGGGCGCCGAAGGCGACCCCGCAGACCACCCCCCAGCCCATCATCCGGCGGGTCATGGCCCGGCCCAGGGCGACATCGCCGCCCCCAAGGGCCCGTCCGATCAATGCCTGCCCGGTGATGGCGATGGCGTCCAGGGCGAAGGCGAGCAGGATCCAGAGGCTCCCCACGACCTGGTGGGCGGCCAGTGTGACGGCGCCGTGGGCGGCGGCGACCAGGGTGGTCACGGTGACCGCGGTCTGCAGGGTGGCCGTCCGCAGGATCAGCCAGCTGCCCGCCCGGGCCGCGCGCAGCACCCCGCCCGGCCGGAAGGCGAGGACCGTGCGCGTCCGGCGGGCCCGGTGCAGCACGACCCCGGCGATCACCCCGGCGGCGACGGTCTGGGCCACCAGCGTCCCCAGCGCCGACCCGGCGATGCCGAGCCGGAGCCCGTACACGAAGAGCAGGTTGAGCCCGATGTTGGCCAGGTTGGCCCCGATGACCACCCAGAGCGGCGTCCGGGTGTCCTGCAGACCGCGCAGCACCCCGGTGCCCGCCAGCAGCAGCAGCACCGAGGGGAGACCGAGGGCGGCCAGGCGGAGGTAGGACGCGGCGGCGGCCGCGACGTCGGGGGCGGTCCCGTACGCGTGGACCACCAGCGGCAGGGCGGCCTCGAGTCCGACGGCCAGCACCACGCCCAGCCCGAGGGCCAGGATGAGTCCGTCCACCCCACCCCGCAGGGCGCTGGCGGGGTCCCCGGCGCCGAGCCGGCGGGCCACCGTGCCCGTGGTGCCGTAGGCCAGGAACACGCACAGCCCGGTCAGGATGCCCAGGACGTTGGCCGCCAGGCCCAGCCCGGCCAGCTGTGCGGTCCCCAGGTGACCGACGATGGCGGAGTCGGCCAGCAGCAGCAGCGGCTCCGAGACCAGGGTCGCCAGGGTGGGAACGGCGAGCCGGGCGATCTCGCGGTCGAGGGACCGCCGAGCCGTCAGCGCCCGGGTCGAGCAGTTATCCACAGGACTTATCCCCAATGTGGACGAATGACAGCCGTGTCATTCCGGCGGGGACAGCCCCCGTCGGTCACTTCCAGAGGGTGGCGATGATGAACGCCGAGGCCATCCCGCCCATGCCGATCAGGATGTTCCAGTTGCCCAGGTCGCTCATGAAGGGGATGCTCTGGCCGGCGATGTAGTAGGTGATCAGCCAGGCGACGCCCAGCAGACCGACGGTGATGAAGGTCGGCGGGACCCAGCGTCGGCTGGACGGCGTCTTGATCTTCGTCTGCTTCGGCTTGGCCTCGCGGGAGGCCTTCAGCTTCCGCTGGGTCTCGGTGGACTTGCGGATCTTGGACTCGGGCACGGTCTCTCCTTGCGGGTCAGATAGGTAGCGTAGTCACTGACCACGGCCCGGAGCCATTTCCCGCTCCGGCCGGGCGCGGTCGGAAAGGAGCCCTGGTGGCTGTGGGGGCTCTCGCCGACGCGTGGCGGCCGGTCGGCTCGCGGCTG
>JAOPXW010000359.1 GCA_025964935.1 Friedmanniella sp.
GACGCGGATCCAGATCAGCAGCACGATGATCGCGCCGATGATGGAGCCGATGATGCCGGCCGGCTGCAGGAAGCCGCCGCCGGAGTCCTTGCCGAAGATGAGGTATCCGAGGAAGCCGCCCACGAAGGAGCCGACGATTCCCAGGATGATCGTCATGGCGATGGACATGTCCTGCTTGCCGGGAACCACGAGGCGAGCCAGGGCGCCGGCGATCAGGCCGACGACGATGATGCTGATGATGAGACCGAGCATGGTGTGCCTTTCTTGTCAGTTACGTCGAAGACGTCGATCCACAGACCCAGGGGGCTGATGAGCAACGTGCTCATGGGTTAACTAAACCACCCTTAGGGCGGATGTGTTACACCCCTCGGTAGGTTAGTGTTGCGTGTCATGAGCCCCCGTCCATCCCAGCCGCCGATCACGGTGGCCCTGGTGGACGACTACGACGTCGTGGTCATCGGCGTGGCGAACATCCTCGAGCAGTACCGGGACCGCATCGTCATTGCCGAGCTCGACACCAATCAGCCCCTGAGCGACAGCGTGGACATCGTGCTCTACGACTCGTTCGCCCAGCCCGAGGCCGACCACGAGGACATCGGGGTGCTGGTCCGGGACCCCCGCGCCCGGCACGTGGTCGTCTACACCTGGAACTTCGACCCCGACCTGCTCGCCCTGGCCCGGGCGCAGGGCGTGTCGGGCTACCTCTCCAAGGCGCTGCCCGCCCGGGACCTGGTGGCTGCCCTCGAGGCCGTGCACGCCGGCGAGATCGTCATCAGCGAGCCGCCCCGGCGCAACCGGACCACCAGCGGGTTGGACTGGCCCGGCCGCAGCGAGGGCCTGACCGACCGCGAGGCCGAGATCCTGGCCCTCATCACCCAGGGCCGCAACAACGCCGAGGTGGCCAACCTCACCTACCTCAGCCCCAACACGATCAAGTCCTACATCCGGACCATCTACCGCAAGATCGGGGTGGCCAGCCGGACCCAGGCCGTCCTGTGGGGCGTCAACAACGGGTTCAGCCCCGACCACCACCGCATCGACCACTGGCGGGGCGGTCCGTGAGGTCGCCCGCGACCCGGGGCGTGCGCGCCGGGACCTGACCCCGTGCGCGTCGCGTCCCGCGTACGCCGGGGCGGGTCCGCGGCTGGCTAGGGTGAGCGCAGGGAGGTGGCCGTGGGAGACGGGGCATGGGTCGTCGTCGGCGTCGGCATCGCCGTGGTCGTCGTGGTCAACCTGCTGCTCTGGGTGCGGCCCGGGCCGCGGCCCGTCGGCGGCGTACGGGAGGCCCCGGCCCCGGAGCCGGTCTCACCGCGGTCCGGCCTGGTCTCGCTGGCCTTCCTGGCCGACTCCCCCGCCCGGTCCCTGGCCCTGGGCTTCAGCCACCTGTACGGACCCCTCGGCCTCCCCCGCCGCCGCCACACCCTGACCGACCGGATGGGCCGCGCGATGGCCCGGGTGGACGAGATCGACCCCTACGAGGAGCGGCGCCGGGTGGGGATGGCCCTGGTCCGCGCCGGGCTGACCGGACCACCCGGGCCCGACCCCGACGACCCCGAGCCCGACGACCGCCCGCTCCACGCCCCCGAGACCGACCACTCCGAGCCCGAAGACGACCCGCCCCAGGACCGCGAGACCGGCCGTGACGAACCAGAGGAACCCCGATGAACGACCGCTCCGAGCGCTACCACGACCCGCTGCAGGTCTACGCGCACGCCGACTCCGAGACCCGGATCCTGATCGAGAAGGAGCTGGAGCGGATCGACGCCCTGGACCGCCGCGAGGTGGACCTGAACTCGCGCGGCCTGACCTACGGGGTCGTGGTCACCCTGCTCTTCCTCGGCGCCTGCATCTACCTGATCGCTAGCGGCCGCGGCGTGGAGGGCACGATCCTCGGCGTGGTCTACATCCTGGCCCTGATCTCGGTGCTGGCCGTCGGCCGGCGGCGCTGACCCCTGGCCGAGCCCGGCTCAGGGCAGCGGCCGGCTGAGGTCCTCGACGTCGGTCAGGTGGGCCAGCTCGGCCAGCGACACCGGCGCGGCCAGCGGCCGCTTGGCCATCGGGCGCAGGTCCTCCGCGGTCACCGTACGGCCCTGTCCGGCTGCGGCCAGGTGCGCCGCGGCGAACCCGCAGACCCGGCCCTGGCACCAGCCCATGCCCGGGCGGGCCAGCAGCTTCACCGTCCTCGCGTCCACGGCGCCCAGCTCGTCGCGGACCCGGCAGAGGTCGCTGTAGGTGACCTCCTCGCAGCGGCAGACCGTGGTGTCCTCGGTCAGCCAGTCCGGCCACTGCGGCGGCACGGGGTGGGCCAGGTGCATGGTGCGGGCGAACGCCCGGGCCCGCCCGATCGCCCGCTGCCGCCGCCGGCGCAGCATTACCGGGACCGATCGGCCCCGGTCCTGGGCCGCGGCCAGCGCGGCCAGCTCCCCCTCCAGGACGGCCAGGACGGCCCCGCCGACCCCGGTGGCCTCGCCGGCGACGTAGACCCCGCGTACGGTGCTGCGCTGCTCCTCGTCGACCACCGCGACCAGGGACCCGTCCACGTCGAGCCGGGTCTGGGCCCCGGTGGCGACCACGAGCTCGAGGGAGGGCGTGAACCCCCACCCGAGCGCGACCAGGTCGACCTCGAGCCGACGCTCGGTCCCCGCCCGGACGGCGCCCTGCGCGTCGACCCGGGCCACGGTCACGGCCTCGACCTCGTCCACCCCGTGGATGGCGGTCACCACGGTCCGGCGGCGGTAGGGGATGCGGTGCTGCAGCAGGACACGGACGTACTCCAGCCCCTCTCGGGCCTTGGCGGGCACCCGGAGTGCGCCGCCGACGTGCCGGACCCAGCCGCTCAGGTCGGCGGACTCGCAGACCGACACGACCTCGGTCCCGGCC
>JAOPXW010000375.1 GCA_025964935.1 Friedmanniella sp.
CCCGCACCGGACACGGCGACGTGCTCGGCGGCGTTCTTGCCCAGGGCCTCGCAGGCGACGACGATCGCGTCGTAGCCGGCCATCGTGGCCTTGGTGGAGAAGTTGGTGTGCGCCCCGGCACCGTTCCAGTCACCGGGCATCGGCTTGGCGTCGAAGCTCACCACGACGTTGAAATCCTCGGCGATGCGGTGCAGCAGCCAGCGGGCCACCCACATCTGGTCGCCGATCAGCGGCGCGGGGAGCACCCCGATCTGGAACTCCCACTGCGCCATCATGACCTCGGCGTTGGTGCCCTCGATCGCCAGACCGGCCTTGAGGCAGGCGCTGGTGTGGGCCTCGATGATGGCCCGACCGACCATCTTCTCGCCGCCGACGCCGCAGTAGTACGGACCCTGGGGGGCGGGGAAGCCGTTCTCGGGCCAGCCCAGCGGGCGGCCGTTCTGCATGAAGGTGTACTCCTGCTCGATGCCGAACATCGGCTCCTGGTCGGCGTACGTCTCGGCCGCCGCGACGCAGAAGGCACGGGTGTTGGTCGGGTGGGGAGTGAAGTCGGTCAGCTCGACCTCGCACAGCACCAGGATGTCGGACGGGCCGCGCAGCGGGTCGGGACAGGTGTAGACCGGACGCAGCACACAGTCGGAGTTGGCGCCGGGGGCCTGGTTCGTGCTGGACCCGTCGAAGCCCCAGATGTCGGGCTCCTTGCCGTCGGCGACGATGCGGGTCTTGTTGCGCATGATCGGCGACGGCTCGGTGCCGTCGATCCAGATGTACTCAGCCTGATATGGCATGTCGGTCCCCTTCGGTGATGGTGGGGTTGTCGCGGGACAACGCCGTCTCATCGTGTCCGCCGCGCATGACGACCGTGTGTCGGTGAGGTTTCCCCCGTGACGCAGTCGTGACCTTGCGCCGGCGCCCGCTCAGCCCCGGCTCAGCCGGTGGTTCAGCGGTGCAGCACATCCCGCAGGGCGGCCAGGACGAGCAGGGCGGCGTCGGGCCGGGCGTTGCGGCCCATCAGGCCGATCCGCCAGACCGAGCCGGCGTACGCGCCCGCTCCGGCCCCGATCTCGAGGTCGTAGCGGTGCAGCAGCTCCGCACGGACCGCGGCGGAGTCGACCCCGTCGGGGACCTTGACCGTCGTGAGCTCGGGCAGCCGGTAGCCCTCCTCGGCGAACAGCTCCAGCCCCAGCTCCTGCAGCCCGTCCTGCAGCAGCCGCCCCGCCTCGGCGTGCCGGGCCCAGACGGCCTCCAACCCCTCGGACAGGATCCGGCGCAGCCCGGCGTGCAGGCTGACGACCATGGCCACGGGCGCGGTGTGGTGGTAGGTCCGGCCACCCGCCCCGCCGCCGACGTAGCCGCCGAGCAGCCCGAGGTCGAGGTACCAGGACTGGGGTCGCGGGACGCGGCGGGCGAAGGCGTGGTCGGAGATGGTGAACGGGGCCAGGCCGGGCGCGACCCCCAGGCACTTCTGGGTGCCGGCATAGCCGACGTCGATGCCCCAGTCGTCGGCCCGCAGCTCGATGCCACCGATCGAGGTGACCGCGTCGGTGAGGAGGAGGGCGTCGCCCTTGAGCCGTCCGAGGGCGGCGATGTCGGAGCGGACCCCGGTCGAGGTCTCCGCGTGCACGGCCGCGATCACGGTCGGGGAGGGGTGGGCCGCGGCCACCCGGTCGGGGTCGATGGGCCGACCCCACTCGTGGTCGACCCGGACCACCTCGGCCCCGGCCCGGCCGGCCACCTCGCACATCCGCTCCCCGAAGAGCCCGTTCACCGCCACCACGGCCACGTCACCGGGCCGGACGGTGTTGACGAAGGCGGCCTCCATGCCGGCCGAGCCCGTGGCGCTCAGGGGCAGGGTGCGTGGGTTGGCCGTCCCCCAGACGGTGCGCAGGTCGGCGCAGGTCTCGTCCATGATGCGGAGGAACTCGGGGTCGAGATGACCGAGGAGGGGCAGCCCGAGCGCGGCGGTGGCCTCGGCGTACGGGTTGGACGGGCCGGGACCGAAGAGGTGGCGCTCCACGACGGGGGGTGTGGTCACCGCGGCAGGTTACCGGTCCGGAGGGCGACCGGGCGCACCGGCCCGCCACCCTGGGGCGGAGGTGGCGAGTCCGGGACCCCGAGGCGGTGTTGACACGCCCTAGGTCGACCAGGAAGGCTGACGAGCGTCGAGAGAATGCTCGGGGGTTCATCCCCTCGACGCTCAAGAGAAGCGTATCCAGACCGCTTCGCTGAGAGCAAGCCAAACGGGTGTCCACTTGAGGACATGACCTAAAGCGGACATTTCGCTGATTGGGCGGTTTGGGGCATATCCAAACCGCGAAACCGGGCTTATGTTGGTTCTGCAAGGCGGTTTCGGTAGCCAGCGGGAGACGATCGGGGGATCGAATCCGCGGCAGAAACCGGTGCACGACAGAGAGGTTGCCTGGACGCAGGGACGATCGGGGGATCGCCGGCGACACCAGTGACACAGTGGGGCCACCTGACAGGGATGTCGGTGGCCCCCTCTCTGTGTCTGGACCTTCTGTGATCACGTGGACCCGGGCGGAGACGCCAAAAAGCTGGTAGCCGCCTGCTCGGGGGTTCAGGTGGCTACCAGCTCACCCCTCATATCGGTCCCGGAGCCGCCACCATTACGCCGGCTCCGCCGTCGTGACCAGAACGTGATCACCGCGGTCGGCTGCGGCGCAGCGGCCGGACTCGACCTCTCGGCCGGAGGGCCGACCTGCGGCCGTCCGCCTCAGAGCACCGCACCCGGGTTGAGCAGACCCAGCGGGTCGAGGGCCCGCTTGACCGTACGGCTCAGGGCCATCACGTCCGGCCCCAGCTGCGCGGGCAGCGCACTCTTCTTGGTCCGGCCGACGCCGTGCTCACCGGTGATGGTCCCGCCCAGCGCGATGGCCGCGCCCATGATCTCGGCGAAGGCCACCCGGGCCCGCTCCGCCGACCCGGGGTCGTCACGGTCCACCACCACGATCGGGTGGGTGTTGCCGTCCCCGGCGTGCGCCACCACGGGGATGGCGACCCGGTGACGGGCGGCGATCTCGGCGATGCTGGCCAGCAGGGTCGGGAGCAGGGGGACGGGCACCCCCACGTCCTCCAGCAGCAGGGAGCCCTGGGCCTCGATCGCGGTGAAGGCGAGACGCCGGGCGGCGACGAACATCTCGCTCTCCTCGGGGTCGTCGGTGACGAAGACCTCCTTCGCCCCGTGCAGGCCGCAGGCCGTCTGCATCACCTCCACCTCGTGGGCACGGGAGTCGCCGGGGGCGTCGGACTGGGCGATCAGCAGCGCCCCGGCGCTCCGGTCCAGACCCATGGCCCGGTAGTCCTCGACCGCGTTCACCGAGGCCTGGTCCATCAGCTCCATCATCGAGGGCCGCAGGGTGGTGCCGATGGTCACCACGGCGTCGGCGGCCGCCTGCACGGTCGGGAAGGAGGCGACCAGGGTCGAGCGCGGGCCCTGGGCCGGGATCAGCCGCAGCACGGCCCGGGTGATGACCCCCAGCAGGCCCTCGCTGCCGACGAAGAGCTTGAGCAGGGACAGCCCCGCGACGTCCTTGATCCGCTTGCCACCCAGCTGGACCAGGGTCCCGTCGGCCAGGACCACGTCCAGTCCCAGGACGTAGTCGGTGGTCACCCCGTACTTGACGCAGCACAGACCGCCGGCGTTGGTGGCGATGTTGCCGCCGATCGAGCAGATCTCGTACGACGACGGGTCGGGCGGATACCAGAGCCCGTGCCCGGCGGCGGCCTGCTTGACCTCGACGTTGAGGGCCCCGGGCTCGACGACGGCGACCCGGGTGGCCACGTCGATCTCCACGGCCCGCATCCGCTCCAGGCTGAGGACGATGCCGCC
>JAOPXW010000397.1 GCA_025964935.1 Friedmanniella sp.
CCCGCACCCTCGTCCTCGAGGGGATCGGCCACTACCCGATGGAGGAGATCACCGACTTCCCGGCGGTCGCCGACGGGTGGTTGCGGACGCTCGCCGAAGACTCCACCGGACCCCGATGACCGCGAGCGTGGCGAGCGCCGAGGACTGGTCGACCCCGGGCGCGGTGGAGGTGTCGCCGGGCGTCCACCGGATCCCGCTGCCGCTGCCGAACGACGCGCTCAAGGCGGTCAACGTGTACGCGCTGACCCGCGCCGACGGGGTGGATCTCATCGACTCCGGCTGGGCGCTGGCCAACGCCCGCGACACGTTGGCCGACGCGCTCGCCGGCCTCGGCCACGGGCTGCCCGACGTCCGGCGGTTCCTGGTCACCCACGTGCACCGCGACCACTACACCCAGGCCGTGCTGCTGCGCCGCGAGTTCGGGATGCGGGTGAGCCTCGGGGCGGACGAGCGCGCCTCCCTCGAGGAGTCGATGAAGCCCGACCGGCTGCCGATGGAGGCCCAGCTGTCCCGGCTCCCGTCGCTCGGCGCCGGACATCTCGTGGACCTGCTCGGCGAACGGTTCCGCCGGCACCCCGACGAGGGTGAGCCCTTCTGGGAGCTCCCGGACGACTGGCTGCAGCCCGGCACGACGGTCTCGGCCGGCGGCCGGACACTGGATGTCGTGCACACCCCCGGGCACACGCAGGGCCACGTCGTCTTCCATGACACCGCCGAGCGCGTGCTCTTCGCCGGTGACCACGTGCTCCCCACCATCACGCCGTCGATCGGCTTCGAGCCGGTTCTCTCGCCGAGCCCCCTCGCCGATTTCCTGGGCTCGCTGGCCCGGGTCCGCAACCGGCCCGACGCCCTCCTGCTGCCGGCGCACGGCCCGGTGGCGCCCAGCGCGCACGCCCGGGTCGACGAGCTGGTCGCCCACCACGGACAGCGGCTGGACCAGACCGAGGACGCCGTCCTGCGCGGGAGCTCCACCCCGTTCGAGGTCGCGGGCGTCCTCCGCTGGACCCGCCGAGAGAAGGAAGTGGCCGACCTCGACCCATTCAACCGGATGCTCGCCGTCCTCGAGACGAACGCCCACCTGGAGCTGCTGGTGGCCCAGGGCCGGCTCCGCAGGTCCGTCACCGACGGGGTGCACCACTTCGCGCCGCCATGACCCCGCCCGCCTGAACGAAGAAGGATCGCCATGATCCCCGGGATCGGCATCAACCTCCCCCAGGACATCACGACCATCGGGGACGACGGCGGCGAGCTGCGCACCTTCGTGGCCGAGGCGGAGGACGAGGGCTTCTCGTCGCTGTGGGTGCTGGAGAGCGGTGTCCCCGGCGCGCTCGACCCGCTGTCGGTCCTCGCGTTCGCGGCGGCAGCTACCACGCGGGCACGGCTCGGGGTGGCCATCCTGCTCACCGGCTTCCGGCCGCCCCTGCAGCTCGCCCGCGAGATCGCCTCGCTGGACCGGCTCAGCAACGGCCGCCTCACCCTGGGCGTCGGCCTGGGCAACGACCCGGGTCAGTACGCCCGCTACGGGTTGTCGGCGGACCACCGGGGCCGTCACTTCGAGGCGGGCACCGCCCTGCTGCGCCGCCTGCTCGGCGAGGACCGCGTGACCTCGGTCGAGCCCTGGTGGCAGCTCGAGGACGTCGAGCGGCCGCTGCTCCCGGTGCAGTCCCCGACGCCGCCGATCTGGTATGGCGCCCGGCAGCCTGCCGCCCTCGACCGCGCCGTCCGCCTCGGCGACGGGTTCATCGGTGCGGGCTCGATGACCCTCGCCGACTTCGAGACGGCACTCGGACAGGTGCGCGACCTCCTGGAGGTGCACGGACGGGATGCGGCCGGGTTCACCCTCGCAAAGCGGGTGTACCTGCACGTGGGCGAACCCACCTCGGCGACGATGGACGCCGTGCGGGCCTGGTTCCACCACGAGTACGGCAAGCCCGAGCTCGCCGACCACTGCGCGGTCGTGGGGCCCGCCGAGGTCGTCGCCGAGCACCTGGCCCGTCTCCGCGCGCACGGCGTCACCGAACTCGTACTGCACCCCGTCGTCGACCTCTCCGAGCAGCGCGTCCGGCTGGCCCGCGACGTGGTGCCGCTCCTGACCTGATGCGGCTCGACGCGATAAGGTGCACGGCATGACTGGTCGGCGAATTGGGCGCGGGTCCGCCGGGAGCTGACTCCCGAACCGGCGGATCCGTGGCGCGGCGCCGGGAGCACCATCCCCAGTCAGGGCCCACAGCGGCCCGGAGGAACCGCCATGCACGGCTCAGCGACGCCCAGCCTGAAGTTCTACGTCACCGTCTCCGATCTCCCGAGCGTCCAGCGCATCCTCGGCCTGATCACCGGTCGCGCGTACCAGATCACCCGGTTCGAGGCCGAAGAAGCCGGGGCCGGGACCTGGCGGCTGGCGCTCGACTGCACGGCTGACGACCGGGACGCCGACCTCCTGGAGGCGCGGCTGCACCGGCTCCCCACGATCCTGCGGGTCGACCGGCGCCGGGGGCTGTCCCTGGCCGGTACCGGCTGAGCCGGACCGATCTCAGGCCGTGCCCTCGTCGGCCGGCCGGGTCGGCTGCTGGCCGCCACCCGCAGGGGCGCTCCGGTAGCGCACCCGCTGCGGCTCCACGAGGAAGGCCACCCGCTCCTCGCCGCCCTTGCGGAACGGATAGACCGCCTCCCCCAGGTACTTCTGGGCCAGCCGGTCGGCCAGGGCTTCCGCGTCGACCACGTCGCGGACGGCGGTGCCACGCACCTCGACATAGTCGTAGGGATTGGTCTCGTCGGCCACGACGACCGTGACCCTCGGGTCCCGGACTAGGTTGACCGCCCAGGCCCGATTCACCACGCTGTTCAGCGCCAGCCGCCCCTCCTCGATCTCGACCCATACGACGGCGGCGTGGATCGAGCCGTCGGCGTTCAACGTCGAGACGACCGCGTGGTTGGGCCGCTCCAGCAGCGCGCGGATCCGCGGATCGCCGGTCACCGACAGCTCTGTGCCCGCCACCCCGGTCAGCCCGCGCC
>JAOPXW010000411.1 GCA_025964935.1 Friedmanniella sp.
CCCCACATCCGCGGGGTGTGGGTGGCCCGGCCGGCCGCGGCGTACTGGGTGTAGCCCCGCCAGTAGGCGGAGATGTTCCCCGCGTTGCCGACCGGCATCACGTGCAGGTCGGGTGCGTCACCGAGGTCGTCGACCACCTCGAACGCGGCCGTCTTCTGGCCCTCCAGCCGCATCGGGTTGACCGAGTTGACCAGGGCCACCGGATAGCTGTCGGCCAGGGCACGGGCCAGCTCCAGGCACTGGTCGAAGTTGCCGTCGATCTGCACCACCTTGGCGCCGTGGACGATGGCCTGGGCCAGCTTGCCGGTGGCGATCCGGCCCGCGGGCAGCAGCACGATCGGCAGCATGCCGGCCTTGGCGGCGTACGCGGCGGCCGAGGCCGAGGTGTTGCCGGTGGAGGCGCAGACGACCGCCTGGGCCCCCTCCCGGGCCGAGACGCTGACGGCGACGGTCATGCCGCGGTCCTTGAACGAGCCGGTGGGGTTGGCCCCCTCGACCTTGACCCAGACGTCGGAGCCGAGCAGCTCGGAGAGGGCCTCGGCCTCGACCAGCGGGGTGCTGCCCTCGCCGAGACTGATGACGGGGTCGTCCTCGGCCAGCGGCAGCCACTCGCGGTAGCGCGCGATCAGGCCGCGGCTGGGCCGACGACGGGTGGCCACGGGGGCCTGGGGCTGCTGGTCCACGTCATTCACCTTCGACTCGCATCACACTGGTGACCTCGCGTACGGCATCCAACCCCCGCAGCGACTCGACCGTCGCGCTGAGCGCGGCGTCGCTGGCCCGGTGGGTGACGATCACGAGCTGGGCTCCGGCGCCGCGGCCGTTCTGGCGGACGGTCTGGATCGACACGTCGTGCTCGGCGAACACCTGGGCGATGCTGGCCAGCACACCGGCGACGTCGGCGACCTCCAGGCTCAGGTGGTAGCGGGTGAGCACACTGCCGATCTGGGTGACCGGGCGCGCGGCGTAGCTGGACTCGCCCGGGCCGACGGCGCCGCGTACGCGGTTGCGGGCCACGGTGACCAGGTCGCCCAGCACCGCGCTCGCCGTGGGCGAGCCGCCCGCGCCCGGGCCGTAGAACATCAGCCGACCGGCGGAGCGGGACTCCACGAAGACGGCGTTGTAGGCGCCGCCGACCGAGGCCAGCGGGTGGCTGCGCGGGATCATCGCCGGGTGCACCCGGACCGACACGGTGCGCTCGGCCGCGGCGTCGTCGGGGCTCGACAGCTGACAGATGGCCAGCAGCTTGACCACGCAGCCGATCTCCCGGGCCGAGGCGATGTCGGACGACGTCACCTCGGTGATGCCCTCCCGGTAGACGTCGGCCCCGGTGACCCGGGTGTGGAAGGCCAGGCTGGCCAGGATGGCGGCCTTGGCCGCGGCGTCGAAGCCCTCGACGTCGGCGGTCGGGTCGGCCTCGGCGTAGCCGAGGTCCTGCGCCTGGGTGAGCGTCTCGGCGAAGCCGGCGCCCTCGGCGTCCATCTTGTCGAGGATGAAGTTGGTGGTGCCGTTGACGATGCCGATGACCGAGGTGATCTCGTCGCCGACCAGCGACTCCCGCAGCGGTCGGATGATGGGGATGGCGCCGGCCACCGCCGCCTCGTAGTAGAGGTCGGCGCTGGCCTTCTCGGCGGCGGCGAACAGCGTCGACCCGTCTGCGGCCAGCAGGGCCTTGTTGGCGGTGACGACCGAGGCGCCGTGCCCGAGCGCGGTCAGGATCAGCGAGCGGGCGGGCTCGATGCCGCCGATGACCTCGATCACCAGGTCGACGTCGGCCCGGCTGACCAGCGCCTCGACGTCGGTGGTGAACAGGGCGGGGTCGATGCCGGGACGGTCGCGCCGCAGCCGGCGGACACCGATCCCGACCAGCTCGAGGTGTCGGCCGATGCGGGCGTCGAGGTCTGCGGACTGGGCCAGCAGCAGCCGGGCCACCTCGGAGCCGACGACGCCGCACCCGAGCAGGGCCACCCGCAGCGGCGGGGTGCCGGCCGGGGCCGGGTCCGGGCGCAGGTCAGCCTCGGGCGGCACGCTTGTCACAGTCAACGGAACCTTCTCTGCACCAGTGCTGCCGACTCGGGGCGGCAGCGCACGTATTCTCCCCTATCCGACGGGGTCGAGCGAAACCTCGGCCGCCGTCGGCGGGGCGGGGGCGGGGTCAGCCCACGTCGAGGGCGAGCAGGTCGTCCAGGGTCTCGCGGCGGATCAGCGTGCTGATCTTGCCGTCGCGGACCGACACCACCGGGGGCCGGGGCACGTGGTTGTAGTTGCTGGCCATGGAGCGGCTGTACGCCCCCGAGGCCGGCACCGCGACCAGGTCGTCGTCGGCGATGTCGGCGGGCAGGAACTCGTCCCGGACCAGGATGTCGCCGCCCTCGCAGTGCTTGCCCACCACGCGGGCCAGGGCCGGACCGGCGGTCGAGCGGCGCGAGGCGAGGGTGGCGGAGTACTCGGCGGCGTACAGGGCGGTTCGGATGTTGTCGCTCATCCCGCCGTCGACGGCGACGTAGAGCCGGCTGGCCCCGCCGTCGAGGCTGACCGGCTTGACCGTGCCCACCCGGTACAGGGCGAAGGCACTCGGGCCGCTGATGGCCCGGCCCGGCTCGATCGAGAGGTGCGGCACGGCCACCCCGAGGCTGGCGCACTCGGTGGTGATGATGTGGGTCAGGGCCTGCGCCAGCACCTCGGGGGTCGAGGGCGAGTCGGCACTGGTGTAGGCGATGCCGAAGCCCCCGCCCAGGTCGAGCTCGCCCATCTCCACCCCGGTGACGTTCCGGAAGTCCGCGTGCAGCCGCAGGGTGCGCCGCGCGGCCACCTCGAAGCCCTCGGCGTCGAAGATCTGGGAGCCGATGTGGGAGTGGATGCCGACCAGGTCGAGCCACGGCTCGGCGTGACAGGCCAGCAGCGCCTGCGCGGCGGTCCCGCCGGCGATGGAGAAGCCGAACTTCTGGTCCTCGTGCGCGGTCGCGATGTACTCATGGGTGTGGGCCTCGACGCCGGTGGTCACCCGGACCATCACCCGGGCCCGGATGCCCAGCTCGGCGGCCAGCCTGCCCAGCCGGGCGATCTCGTCGAAGGAGTCGACGATGATGCGACCGACGCCGGCACTGAGGCCCTGCCGCAGCTCGTCCAGGCTCTTGTTGTTGCCGTGCAGCCCGACGCGACGCAGGTCGACGCCGGCCCGCTGCACCACCGCGAGCTCGCCGCCGGTGCAGACGTCGACCCCGAGCCCCTCCTCCGCCACCCAGCGGGCGACCGCGGTGCAGATGAAGGACTTGGCCGCGTAGTAGACGTCCCAGCCCGCGAAGGCCTGCGCGAAGGCGCGCGCCCGGGCCCGGAGGTCGGCCTCGTCCACCACGTAGACGGGCGTGCCGACCTGCTCGGCGATCTCGGTGACGCTCAGACCCGCGACCTGCAGCACGCCGTCCTCGTCCTTGCTCACGCCCTGGCTCCACAGCCGCGGCAGCAGCGCGTTGACGTCGTCCGGCACCGCCAGCCAGCCGGGGGCCCGCGAGGCGACGTCGGCGTGGATCGAACCGGCCACGTGGGAGTGCGTCATGCGCGGATCCTCCGGAGGCGGGAGTAGGAGATCACAACCAGAGACTGTGCCAGACGGACCCCGGCGGACCCGGGCTGCTCAGCCTGCGGACGGGCTCAGCCCACCCGGACGTCGACGGTGCGGGCCTGACGGAGCCGCAGTGCGGACGGGTCACCGGCGACGGTGGCCCCGTCGGCCCGGACGACCAGGCCGGAGCACACGTCGCCCAGGCAGCCGCCGCCGAACCGTACGCCCCACACCGCGAACAGCTGCCCGAGCGTGACGGTGTCGCCGCCACGCCCCTCCAGCCACACCTCACCCGATTCGTCGTGGGTGTGCACGACGGCCTGCACCGCCCGCTTGCGGTCGACCCCGAGGTGGGCCGGCACGACCACCGGACGCCCAGCGACCCGGATGGTCAGGGTGACCAGGTGCGGGTCCTGGGTCAGGCCCAGCGGCTGCGGCTCCAGCCCGGCCTCCCGGATGTAGGAGACCGCGTCGACGGGGGCCGCCCACGGGGGCGGACCGCTCCTGAGCACCGCGGGTGGAGCCGCGGCGGGGGCCACGCAGCCCCCGGTCGCCAGCAGCAGCCCGAGACCCGCCAGAAGTAGGCGGAGCGGGGCGCGGGCGGGGGCGGGCACGCCCCCGAGAATAGAAGGAGGTCAGACTTGGGCCCCGTCACTGGTACATTTCTCTTCGGCCCAGCCCGGGCCCGGTCGTCCGGTGACGGACTGGCCCCCGTAGCTCAGGGGATAGAGCACCGCCCTCCGGAGGCGGTGGCGCAGGTTCGAATCCTGCCGGGGGCGCCACGAGGGCGGTGATAGATTCGCCGAACCCTAGTCGCCGAACGGGAAGTTGTTCGTTGTCTGCCGACCCCCCGTCCCCAGCCGGACCAGCCCCGACGCCCGACGACCGTCCCCCCTCCCGCGGCCCGGTGGCGTGGTGGGACCAGGGCCGCAGCGGCCGCCGGATCGTCCTCGCCTGGCTCCTGACCCGGTTGTTCGCCCTGCTCGTGCTGGCCACCGCCGAGCGCTTCGTCACCGGTGACGTCTTCTACTACTGGCGCAAGATCCTGCGGCTCGGCGGGGCCGGGCTCAGCGGCACCCTGAACGAGTACCCCACCCCGGTCGTGTGGTTCCTCTGGCTCCCGTACGCCACCGGCGGCCACCGCGCCGGCTACCTGGCCGGGTTCCTGTTCCTGATGCTCGCCCTGGACGCCGGGTTCACCTACGCCCTGTGGCGCACGGCGGGCCGACGGCACGACTGGTCGGTCGACTTCTGGCTGCTCTTCGTGCCGCTGATCGGACCGCTGTGCTACCTCCGCTTCGACATGCTGCCCGCCGTCCTGGCGGGCGGGGCACTGCTCGCGGCCCGTCGGCGACCGTGGGTCACCGGGGCCCTGACCGGTCTCGGCGCGGCGGTCAAGCTCTGGCCCGCGCTGCTCATCCCGGCTTTCCTGGTGCCGCGGGCCGACCGGGTCCGGGCCGCGACCGGCTTCGTGGTCGTCGGGTTCGGGCTCGCCCTGCTCAGCCTGGTGACCGGCGGCTGGACCCGGCTGCTGTCCCCCCTCACCTGGCAGTCGGGCCGAGGGCTGCAGATCGAGTCCATCTGGGCCACCCCGGTGATGCTGGCCCGGGCCCTCCACCCGGCCGGCTACGCGGTGGCGATGTCGCGCTACCAGGCGTACGAGATCTTCGGTCCGGGCGTCGACGTGCTGCTGCAGGCGAGCACCCTCGCCACCCTGCTCGGCTTCGTGGTCCTGGCCGGGCTGTTCGTCCGGGCGTTCCGGAAGCCCGGGGCCGGCGCGCTGAGCGTCGGGCTGGTCGTGCTCGCCACCGTCGCGGTGATGACGGTGACCAACAAGACCCTCAGCCCGCAGTACCTGCTGTGGCTGGGGGGTCCGATGGCGGCCCTGCTGCTGCTGCGCCTCGACAGCGTCCCGGCGCAGCGGCGCACGGTCCGGCTGCTCGCCGTCGAGCTGCTGGCGCTGGCGCTGGCCACGCACCTGGTCTACCCGCTGTTCTACGACTGGTTCCTCGGTCACCACGGTGCGGCGCTGACCGTGCTCGCCACGCTGGTGACCGCCCTGCGCAACCTCGGGCTGCTGGCCTTCACGGTCCAGGTCTGTGTCCTGGCCTGGCGTTTCCTGTCTCCGACACGCACCGGGACGTGACCAGTCGTGCAGTGGTCTCACGACCTTCGGTAACCTGGTCCGGGCCTGCGTGACATCTGGTGATGTGCAACGGAGCAGCAGGCCGCTAGGTGGGCCGGCGAGCCCGCGACGTAGTGCGGAGAAGGAAGAAGGCGACTGTGGCCATCGCGCCCGACCATTCACCCGAGACGACCCCGAGCGAGGACAGCGACTTCGGCGCCAACGACTGGCTGCTGGAGGAGATGTACGAGCGCTTCTCGGCCGACCCCTCCTCGGTCGACCCCAGCTGGGCCGACTACTTCGCCGCCCACGGCGAGCCCGGTTCCGCGGCCGCCCCGGCGCCCGCCCAGCAGGCTCAGCGGGCTCAGCAGGCCGTGAAGCCGGCCCCCGCGCAGGCCCCGGCCGC
>JAOPXW010000007.1 GCA_025964935.1 Friedmanniella sp.
CGTCGGCGCCCTGGTCGGCGTAGCAGCCGAGGGAGGGCGCCAGCACCCGGGTGCCCACGTCGTGGCAGGCCTCGAGCCAGCCCGAGTGCGTGCCGAAGCGGTAGGGCAGCACCGAGACGGCCAGCGACTGCAGATAGCCGACCAGGGCGTCGTCGTCGTAGCGCGCGTGCACGACCAGGTCGACCCTGCCGTCCTCCGCCAGGCCCCGCAGACCCGGCAGCCGCTCGGCCAGGTCCACGTCGTCGTGCACGCTCACCTGGAGCCGGCCGCCGCCGGCGTCGGCCCCGGCCTGCGCGCCGCGGACGAGGGCCATCGGCTCCAGCAGGTTGGTGCGCAGCGACTTCAGGTGCAGCCCGACCCGGCCGGGCACGTGCGGCACGTCGGGTCGGGGGCGGACCAGGGCGGGGTGCGGCACCACCTGGGCCGACCGGCCGAAACCGGCCCGGATCTCCGCGGCCGCCCCGGGGGTCAGGGTGAGGACCGCGGCGGCCGTGGCGAGCAGGGTGCGCAGGTGCGCGGTGTGCCGCTCCGGGGTGGGGTGGTGCGGGTTGCGCAGGTCGTGCACAGTGACCACGAGCGGGACCGCGTGCCGGCGTACGGCCCCGGTCCACGCCTCGAGCTCGGCCGGGGTCAACGCGTCGTAGCCGAAGTGCAGGTGCAGCAGGTCGACCTCGCCGGCGTGCGCGCCCAGGTAGGCCGGGTCCAGCCAGGGGCTGGGCGCCCAGGGGCTCTCTGGCGGCGGCGGGGGACCGACCCGGAGCACGTCGGGCGGCAGCACGGCGTCCAGGTAGGGGTGCGCGTACGGGACGGTGGCCACCCGCAGCGCCCGTCCGCTCAGCCCCGTCTCCACAGCGTCGGCCAGGACACGTCGAGCTCGGCGAGCAGCCGCCGCAGCAGCGGCAGGCTGACCCCGACCACGTTGTGGTGGTCGCCCTCCACGCCGGTCACGAACGCCCCGCCCAGACCGTCGACGGTGAACGCCCCGGCCACGGCCAGCGGCTCGCCGGTGGCCACGTACGCCTCGATCTCGGCGTCGCTGACGTCGGCGAAGTGCACCACGGTCGAGGCCACGGCGGTCCGGGTCCGCCAGGTCGAGCCGTGCCGCGCGGCCAGGTGGTGGCCGGTGTGCAGGATTCCGGAGCGGTTGCGCATCAGCCGCCAGCGGGCGACCGCGGCGGCGGGGTCCGCCGGCTTGCCGTACGGCTGCCCGTCCAGCTCCAGCATGGAGTCGCAGCCCAGCAGCACCAGCGGGCCCGAGGCCGCCGGGTCGAGGGTGGCCAGCACGGCGTCGGCCTTGAGCCGGGCCAGGGCCGCGGTCAGGTCGGCGACCGTGTCGGCGGTGGTGGTGCTCTCGTCCACCCCGGACACGATCACCTCGGGGTCGAGGCCGGCGTTGCGCAGGGTCAGCAGCCGGGCCGGGGAGGCTGAGGCCAGCACCAGCCGTACGGCGGCGGGGCCGCGATCGAGGTCCACGGCCCGCTCAGATCCGGGCCAGCGCGGCGCGCAGCGGGTCGAGCCCCAGCGGGCCGAGGTTGAGGGCGTCGGCGTGGAACTGCCGCAGGTCGAAGGCGGCCCCCTTGCGGGCGCGGGCCTCGTCGCGGGCCTCGAGCCAGATCCGCTCACCGACCTTGTACGACGGCGCCTGACCCGGCCAGCCCAGGTAGCGGTCGAGCTCGAAGCGCAGGGTCGGCTCGTCGACGTAGCAGTTGGCGGAGAGGAACTCGAAGCCCGCGGTGGGGGTCCAGCGTTCGCCGGGCCGGAACTTCCACGGGTTGTCGCGGGGGATCTCCAGCTGCAGGTGCATCCCGATGTCCAGGACCACCCGGAGCGCGCGGAACGCCTGCGAGTCCAGCATGCCCATCCGGTCGCCGGGCTCGAGATAGCCCAGATCGTCCATCAGCCGCTCGGCGTAGAGGGCCCAGCCCTCGCCGTGACCCGAGACGAAGCACAGCTTGCGCTGCCACCGGTTCAGCAGGTCGGACCGGTAGGAGTTCTGGGCGACCTGGAGGTGGTGGCCGGGCACGCCCTCGTGGTAGACGGTCGTGACCTCCTTCCAGGTCGAGAAGGTGTCGATGCCCTCGGGGACCGCCCACCACATCCGGCCCGGGCGGGAGAAGTCCTCGGCCGGGTCGGTGTAGTAGATGAGCCCGTCGTGGGTCGGGGCCAGGCAGCACTCCAGGGTCCGGATCGGCTCGGGGATGTCGAAGTGGGTGCCGGCCAGGTCGGAGATGGCCTGGTCGGACAGCTCCTGCATCCAGGCCCGGAACGTCTCCGCCCCCGTCAGCCGACGGCTGGGGTCGGAGTCCAGCGCGGCGCAGGCGGCCTTGATGTCGTTCAGCCCGAACAGGTCGCGGGCGATCTGGCGCTGCTCGGTCTGGATCCGGTGCAGCTCCTCGAAACCCCAGTGGTAGGTCTCCTCCAGGTCGACCGTGGCCCCCAGGAACGAGCGGGAGTCCAGGGCGTACCGCTCCTCACCGACCGCGTCCAGGCTGGGCGCGAGCGGGGCGAGGTCGTGGGCCAGCCACGACCCGAAGTCCGCGTACGCCGACCGCGCGTGGTCCGCGGCGCCGCTCAGCTCGTGCTGCAGGGTGTCGGGCAGGTCGTCGGTGTCGGCCACCAGCTCGGCGAAGAAGTCGTTGCTGCCGCTCTCCCCGGTCCAGGTGCGGATCTGCTCGACCGTGCCGCGGATCTGGCGGACCGCGGAGATGTTACCCTCCCGGGCCTCGGCCGACAGCGTCTCGCGGACCTGGCTCAGGGGCACGTGGATACCGCGCAGCCGGGCGGCCACGTTGCTCCAGGCCTGCTCGGAGTCGGTGGGCATCAGGTCGAAGGTGGAGCGGATCTCCTGCGCGGCCCCGGCGACCACGCTGACCCGGGAGGCGGTGATGTGGGCCTCGTAGAGCTCGACCTCGAGCCCCAGCCGTTCCAGCATCGCCTCCTTGGCCGTGTGCTCCCGCTCGTCGACCGGGGCGGTCGGGTGCAGGGCGGCGATGGTACGGCGGACGTGGGCGATCTGCTCGGCCAGGCCGTCGGGGGAGTAGTCGCTCCACTGGTCGTCGTGGTCGGCGATCCCGAGGGAGGTGGCGATCTCGGGGTAGCGGCTCACGCACTCGTCGACGTAGGAGTCGGCGATCGCGTCGACCGTCCGGACGCCGGGTCCCGACGGGTCGGACGCGGGCGGGGTCGGGCCGGTCTGCATGCGTCTCACCCTATCCAGCCGGCCGGTGGTCCGCGGCCCCTCGACCGGCGGGGCCGGCGCCCTCTCCGGGGCCGGGGTCGGACCGGGGCCCGGGCTCAGCGCCGCCCGCCGCCGAGCAGACCGCCGAGCACGTCGAGGACCGAGCCGGCCTCGCTCTGGCTCTGGGCCCCGGTGGTCGGGCTCTCCCCGCTGCCCCCGAGGTGACCGCCCAGCAGTCCGCCGAGCAGGCCCCCCAGCCCGCCGGCGCCGGTCCCGGCCCCGCCCGCCCCGCCCAGGGCGTCGCCCAGGACCGACCCGAGGGCGCCGCCGCCGGCCCCAGCGAAGCGCTTGGCCAGGTAGGACATCACGATCGGTGCCAGCAGGGGCAGCAGCTTCTGCATCAGGGCGCTCTGACCGCCGGACACGTTGCCGAGGGTCTG
Source organism: Friedmanniella sp. (assembly GCA_025964935.1). GTDB lineage: Bacteria > Actinomycetota > Actinomycetes > Propionibacteriales > Propionibacteriaceae > Microlunatus. The sequence goes on from JAOPXW010000007.1 coordinate 3,619, forward strand.
GACGACCTGCGGGGTGGAGGCGCCGAAGACGTTGTCGACGATCTTCTGACCGTCACCGGTGTTGACCTGGTCGAGGTTCACCCCGCCCTCCACCAGGTCGCCGTTGTGCTGGCCCAGCGCGGTGGCCAGCGACGCGGCCCCGGCCGGGTCCTGGGCGTTGGCCTGCAGGCCCCCGAGCAGGGCGGGCAGCGCCGAGCGGGTGGCGGACTCCGCGGTGGCCGGGTCGACCCCGAGCTGGCCGGCCAGCTGGTCCAGCGGGATGGACTGCAGAATCTCGTCGACTGCGCTCACGGGAGGCCTCTCGTCCGGGTGCCGCGGGCGCGGTACCGACGGCCTCACTGTGCCAGACGCCGCCCCGGACTCAGCCGCGGGCCGACAGCCGCCAGGCGTCGGGTCCGGGCGACAGGGTCGGACGCATCCGGCGGGCCGGGTCGGCCCAGACCGAGGGTCGGGCCGCCGGCGGGGCGTCCCTCCCGCCGTCGGACACCGCGGAGATCACCGCGACCAGCGCGGCGACCTCCTCGACGCTCGGTCGACCGTGCACCACGGAGAACAGCGGGACCTCGCGTTCCCCGCCGACGGGTTGCCCGCCGCCGCGTCCGCCGCCGTGCGGGCCTGAGTCGGTCACAGCGGGATGTTCCCGTGCTTCTTGGGCGGCAGCGTGGCCCGCTTGGTGCGGAGCAGCCGCAGCACCCGGGTGATCTCGGCCCGGGTCTCGTGCGGGGCGATCACGGCGTCGATGTAGCCGCGCTCGGCGGCGATGTAGGGATTGGCCAGCTCGTCGTCGTACTCCGTGATCAGCTCGGCGCGCCGCTGGTCGGGGTCGGCGGACTTGGCCAGCTCCTTGCGGTGCAGGATGTTGACCGCACCCTGGGCCCCCATCACCGCGATCTGCGCGGTCGGCCAGGCCAGGTTGAAGTCGGCCCCCAGGTGCTTGGACCCCATCACGTCGTACGCGCCGCCGTACGCCTTGCGGGTGATCACGGTGACGAGGGGGACGGTGGCCTCGGCGTACGCGTAGATCAGCTTGGCGCCGCGGCGGATGATGCCGTTCCACTCCTGGTCGGTGCCGGGCAGGAAGCCGGGCACGTCGACGAAGGTCAGCACCGGGATGTTGAACGCGTCGCAGGTCCGGACGAAGCGGGCCGCCTTCTCGGAGGCGTCGATGTCCAGGCAGCCGGCGAAGTGCTGCGGCTGGTTGGCCACCACCCCGACCGAGCGGCCGTCGACCCGGGCGAACCCGATCAGGATGTTGGGCGCGAAGAGGGCCTGCACCTCGAGGAAGTCGCCGTCGTCGACCACCGCCCGGATGACCTCGTGCATGTCGTACGGCTGGTTGGGCGAGTCCGAGATCAGGGTGTCCAGGGCGGTGTCGGTCCCGCTCACCGCCAGGTCGGTGTCGACCTCGAAGACGGGCGGCTCCTCCAGGTTGTTCTGGGGCAGGAAGCCGATCAGGGCCTGGACGTAGGAGATCGCGTCGGCCTCGTCGGTGGCCAGGTAGTGGGCGTTGCCGGACCGGGTGTTGTGGGTCCGGCCGCCGCCCAGCTCCTCCATGGTGACGTCCTCGCCGGTGACGGTCTTGATGACGTCGGGGCCGGTGATGAACATCTGGGAGGTC
>JAOPXW010000021.1 GCA_025964935.1 Friedmanniella sp.
ACCGACCAGTCGTAGGTCCGGGCCACCTGCTGCGCCCGCGCCGTACGGCTCCGGTCCCGGCCCCGGAGCACGGCCATGACCGCCGCGGCCAGCGCCTCGGGGTCGCCGGTGACGAACAGCTCCCCCAGCCGGCCCCGGCCCGGGTCGGCGAGCAGGTCGGCGAAGGCGCTGAGGTCGGACGCGACGACGGGAGCCCCGCTGGCCATGGCCTCGAGCAGCACGATCCCGAAGCTCTCCCGGGCCCGGTGCGGGGCGACGAAGACGTCGGCCCCGGCCAGCAGTCGGGCCTTGTCGGCCTCGCTCACCGCCCCGACCGCGGTGCACCACGACGGCAGCGCCCGGCTGCCCTGGCCCGCGACCACCACCTCGAGGTCGGGGTGGGCCGCGGTCAGCCGCGGACCTGCGGCCAGCAGCACGTCCAGGCCCTTGCGGGGCTCGTCCACCCGGCCCAGGAACAGCACCCGGGGACGGTCACCACCTCTCCAACGACCGCCCGCGGTCGGCCCCGCCGGCGGCGTCCGCGGCGAGTCGGCCTCGGGGTCGTCGGTGGCGTCGGCGGTGAAGTCGGCGAACCGGAACCCGTTGGGGATCACGATCGCGTCCCGCCCCAGGTGCTGGACGACGACGGTGCGGGCGGACTCCGACACCGCGATGCCCGCGTCGATCTTCTCGATCGCTGCCCGCAGGGCTGAGCCGGCGAGCTGCATCGAGCGGGACCGGGGGGTGGCGGTGTGGAAGGTCGCCACCACCGGCACGTCGGCCGCCCACAGCGCCAGCAGGGCGATGCTCGGGGTGATGGGCTCGTGCAGGTGAACCAGGTCCAGCCGGGAGTCGGCCAGCCAGCGCCGCACCCGGGCCGCGCTGAGGGGCCCGAAGTTCACCCGGGCCACCGACCCGTTGTAGCGAACCGGGATCGCCGCCCCGGCCGACCGGAAATCAGCCCCCCGGAGGATCCGCGCCGCCTCGGGGCTCAGGTCGCCGGGGGCCAGCACGAACGGCCGGTGACCGGCCGCCACCAGGTGCTGGGCCAGCCCGAGGACGTGGTTCTGCACCCCGCCGGGGGTGTCGAAGGAATACGGGCAGACCAGCCCGACCCGCAGCGAGCGGCCCCTCACGGCGTACGCCCGAAGAACGGCTGGAGCATGTGCCAGTCGGCCGGGGCCTCGGCGATGGTGTCGGCGAAGAAGTCGGCCACCTCCTGGGTCATCGCCACCAGGCCGTCGCGCCCGGGGCGGTTGGCCACCACCGCTCCGAAGACGATCTGCATGCCGTCGGGGGTGAAGCGGCAGACCGCCGGGACCAGGCTCGCCCCCGTACGCCGGGCCACGACCGCGGGCCCCCCGGGCAGCCGGACGTCTTGGTCGCGCCACCGGACCGGCACCCCACTGCCGCCGAGGTCGCGGTCGGCCATCAGGCAGACGAGGCGGCCCGACCGGACGGCCTGGGCCAGGGTGGACACGGCGGCCGGGTCGCGGTGCGAGAGCACCTGCATCCCCAACCGCTCGCGGAAGGCGACGAAGGCGGCGAAGTCCGGGTCGGCGAGCTGCTCGGCGACCGTGGTCACCGGCATCCCGGACCGGCAGGCCCAGGCCCCGGCCAGGTCCCAGTTCCCGCTGTGCGGCAGGGCCACCACGGCCCCGGGACCGGCGTACGCCTCCCGCAGCACGGACTCGTTCACCGTGCTCACCCGGCCGAGGACCGCCGCCGCGCTCCAGCCGGGCAGGGCGAGCATCTCGTAGACGTTGCGGAAATGGGAGGCCAGAGCGGCCCGCAGCAGGCCGTCGTGGACCGGGCTCCCGGTGGCCACCGCCAGATTGGCCCGCAGGGTGGCCACCGACGGGCCCCGGCTGTGGCCGGCGACCCGGCTGGCCAGCTCCGTCGCGGCGGCCACGACCCTCGGCGGGACCCGGGCGGCGACCCGCCAGCCGACGGCGTACAGGCGGCGGAGCGCCCGGTCCCGGAGCAGGTCGCGACGATGCGGCCGCCCCGCGACGGCGGCAGGCCCCGCCACGCCGTCAGGCAGCGCGGACCCCGACGCCCTTGGCCTGACGGCGGACCTGCTCGATCCGCTGGAAGACCGTGATCATGCTCGTCATCGCGAGCACGACGACCGCGATCTCGAGCACATACGGCACCCCGAGACCGGCCAGCAGCGTCCCGAGCAGGATGATCACCAGCCGGTCGGCGCGTGCGGCCAGACCACCGGTGCAGGTGAACCCCAGGCTCTCGGCCCGCGCCTTGACGTAGGAGGTCCACTGGCCGAAGACCAGCCCCGCCAGGGCCACCCCGGCCCACAAGATCGAGTCCCGCTGCTGGACGAAGAACAGCAGCACCCCGCCGAAGACGGCCGCGTCCCCGAGCCGGTCGGAGGTGGAGTCCAGGAAGGCCCCCCAGGCGCTCGCGGTCCCGGTGGTCTTGGCCATCAGCCCGTCGATCATGTCGGAGAAGACGAACAGCGTCACCACGACGACGCCCTGCCACAGCCAGCCCTGCGGGAAGCAGACCAGTGCCCCGACCACGACCCCGGCGGTGCCGAGGACGGTGACCACGTCCGGGGAGACGCCGAGGCGGATGAGCAGCCGGACGATCGGGCCGAGGACGGCCCCGATCAGGGCTCGGAAACGTTCCAGCATCAGCGGTCTCTCTCGTCGGGGGACGCCGGCTCGGACCAGAGACGCTGGACGACCTCCCAGGTCTGGTCCAAGAGCTGGGGCAGCGCCTTGGTCTGGCCGATGACGGGCAGGAAGTTGGCGTCACCGGACCAGCGCGGCACGACGTGCTGGTGCAGGTGGGCCGCGATGCCGGCCCCGGCGACCGCGCCCTGGTTCATCCCGAGGTTGAAGCCGTGCGGCGCACTGGCCTCGCGGACGACCCGCATGGCCTGCTGCGTGAGCTCGGCCACCTCGACGGTCTCCTCGGGGGTCAGGTCGGTGTAGTCGGCCACGTGCCGGTACGGGCAGACCAGCAGGTGCCCGGGCGCGTACGGGTAGAGGTTGAGCACGACGAAGGCCAGCGCGCCGCGGTGCACGATCAGACCGTCGCGGTCCGGTCCGGCCGTGACGGTGCAGAA